>JAUHWP010000018.1 GCA_030424645.1 Alphaproteobacteria bacterium | reverse complement strand
CTAGCAGTTTGGGAAATTTTTATCCAAGCACCGGATTATTTCACCCACGATATGTAAACACGCGGGAAGATACCGTCCGTGCAGTCGATCCCCCGACCGGCCGGTCGGCGTTTCAATGCGCAGGTTGCAAACCGGACCAGAAAACAACCGTTTCCACCGGCCCCGGTCGCGACCTATACGCTCCCTTGGCGGGTTCCCGCCGCTTCCTGCCCCTGCGCCGCGGATAACATTCCCTTGCCGCTACAAATCCTTACAAACTAAGGTGAACTTACGATTCATCCAGGAGGATACTATGAAAAAAGCCATTATGACCCTTGCCTGCGTTGCAGCACTGGCACTGCCGGCCTGTAACCGTCCGCTGACCGATCAGGAAAAAACGATCGTCGGTGGTGTGGCCGGGATCGGCGCTGGCCTGATCACCGCGAACGCCATCGGGGCCAACAAGAACTGGACCGTTCTGACCACGCTTGCCGGCGCCGCTGCCGGTATCATGGTTGCCCGCAACTATCACACCAACCAATGCGCCTATTCGAACGGCGACGGCACCTATCGCACCCGTCCCTGCCCTGTCTGATCAGGACGCACCGAAAATCAGGAAGGGCGCGTCTTCGGGCGCGCCTTTTCTTATGAGGTCAGGCGTGCCCGCAGCTCGGTCTTGAGCACCTTGCCATAGTTGTTTTTGGGCAGTTCCGGCAGCGCGTAATACGCCTTTGGCCGCTTGAAGCGCGCGATTTGTGAAAGACAATGCGCATCCAACGCGGCTTCGTCCAACCGCGCCCCTGCCGACAGGACCACGAACGCCACGACATCTTCACCCCATTCATCGCTCGGTCGTCCGACGACGCTGACCTCGCGAACTGTGGGGTGGGTCAGCAACACCTCTTCCACCTCGCGCGGATAGATGTTGGTGCCGCCGGAAATGATCATGTCCTTCGACCGGTCCCGCAGGGTCAGATAGCACTCCTCGTCCAGAAACCCCATGTCCCCGGTCATCAGCCAGCCATCCACGATGGTGCTTGCCGTCGCTTCGGGGTTTTGCCAATAGCCCGGCATCACCGGCGTTCCGCGGACCATGATCTCGCCCACCTCACCGGGGGGCAGGGCCTTGCCCTGTGCATCGCCAATCTGCACCTCGACCACGCTTTGCGCGCGCCCGACGGATGCCAACCGGTCACGCCAGCGGGGATGGGCGCGGTCGGCCACCTCGTCCCGCGACAGGGCGGTGATCGCCATCGGGCATTCGCCCTGACCATAGATCTGCACGAAGCGCGGACCGAACCAGTCGACCGCCTCGACAATATCGGCCAGATACATCGGCCCACCGCCATACACGATGGTCTTGATCCCGTCGCCATGTCGCCCTGCCGCCTTGGCGACATCGGTCAGGCGCCGCACCATGGTCGGTGCCAGGAACATCGACAGCGGCCCCTGATCGCGGGCGGCATCGCAAAGCTCGACCTCGTCGAAGGCGCCGGACAGCGGCGTGATGTGGCGCGCACCCGCCGCGACGTGGATCGGCGCATAGATCCCTGCCCCATGGCTCATCGGGGCTGCGTAATACGCGGCATCGCCAGGCGAAACATGATCGCAATCCAGCAGATAGCTCAGCGATGTGGCGCGCAGCATCCCGTGACTGATATGAACCCCCTTGGGACGCCCGGTGGTGCCGGAGGTATAGAACAACCATGCCAGATCGCCATCATCCCGCGACACGACGGGCAATGACGCGTCGTCGCACATGGTGTGGAACTTCTGACCCGTGACATCCACGACGGGAAGATCCGTGGCATCGGCCAGCTCATCCCCAAGGTCCGGCGTCACAAGCACCAGCTTGGCGCCGGAATCGTTCAAGATAAACGCGGCTTCGCGCGGGTGCAGCTTGGCATTGATCGGCACCACGGCCGCCCCCGCCCCCCAGACGCCATAGAAGCCAAGCAGATAGGCAGGGCAGTTCTTCATGAACAACGCCACCCGGTCGCCCGGCTGAATGCCCGCGTTCCTCAGCGCACCGGCAAGACCCTGCGCCGCCCGGAAGAATTGTGCATATGTGTGCGTCAGCTCGGCGCCGCGATAGATGGCAGGTCGATCACCATGCACCTTCGCCGTTCTCTCTAACCACAAAGCAAGGTTCATTGCCGCCCCTTCCGTTATCTGCGCGGTTGCCGGTTCGATAATCAGCCGCGTTCCGGTTGCGGGCAAGTCTTTCGCGACACTGCATTCAATTGAATTGCCGTGAAAGCTTTGGCAGGATGCGTGCATGACGCCAATGGACCTTGCCTTCATGCACGCACCGACAGGGCTTGCGCTGACCGAAAACCGGATCGTGCGGCACTGCAACCTGCGTTTCGCCGAGATGTTCGGCGACGAGGTGACGGCCTTCACGGACATGCCGCTGGAACGCCTGTATCCGTCCCTGAAGGACTACGAGAAAGTCGAGCGGATCGGCGGCGACCGGCTGAGGAAAACGGGGCGCTATGAGGACGAACGCATCATGCGGCGGCTGGACGGCGATCTGTTCTGGTGCCGTGTGCGCGGCACCAGCCTGACACCTGAAACCCCGTTCAAACAAGGGGTCTGGAGCTTTGCCGACCTGTCCGCCGAACGTCCCGTTGTGGCCCTGACCCCGCGCGAACGGGATGTGGCCATCCTGACCTGCCAGGGCCGCACGTCAAAAGAGATCGGCCTGATGCTGAATCTCAGCTATCGCACGGTCGAAGCCCACCGCGCCCGGCTTTTGCAAAAATTCGGGGCGCGCAAACTGCCGGAACTGGTCGCGAAATTCTCGGGCATGCCGCTGTAGCTGTTAACCAATCCTCCATTCCGTCCGCTGCGATTAACGCTTTGGAAAGAAAGATTAACTATTCTTTTCCTCGGTTGGGACCCATGACAGATGGAGCGCGAAATGGAACTCACACGACCTGCCCCGCTTGGGGCACACGCCAGTTTGCTGGCCAATACCCCTGTGCGCAAGCCGCCGGACAGTTCGAAAGTCGAAGCCGCGCCCGGCGCTGGCAAACCGCGTGCAGACATGCACAATACGCAAACACACCACGATGTGTTGCCCGCACCCGAGCGGAAGACATCAACAGCGGCAGAGGCCGGGGCCGGGATCGACCCCGATACATTGACCGGCCCCCCGCCCAGTTTTCAGCTCAATGTGCTTGAGCTGGACCAGAAATTGCAGCAGAAACTGGCCCGGCTGGAAAGCGGGCGCACGCGGGATCAACAGTTTGGAACACTCGCCCCCCAACCGTCAGAAGATGATGGGTCAGGCCGGGTGTGAGGTTCTGAAAACGCAGCATCCACAGGCGGTTGCGGAAACACACGGGGCGGTCCGATGTGAATTCACCGCCACCCAACGCCCGTGTTTTCGACCGCACCAGACCCGTCGTCGCACCGTTCTGCCTTGCAAAAAGCCGCAGCCCCGATGATCCACGAATTGCTTTAATCGCTTTTCTCCCCCTACCGGTCGCCTTATAAGCCTTGCAATCATACATTGCCCGCGCGAACACTGGGCAAACTAACAAGGGTGAGGACCCATGACGAAAAAACATCATGAAAATGACGTGTCCTTCATCGAGGCACTGGCAAAAATCCTGCAGGAAAACGATCTGTCCGAAGTCGAGGTCATGCGTGACTATGGCGAAAATGACAGCCTGAACGTGCGCGTCAGCCGGGCCAAGGAAGTGGTGCAGATGGCTGCCCCAGCGCCCGCCTTTGCAGCGGCGCCCGCAGCAACCCCCGCACCTGCGGCAGCCGCCGCCGACGCTGGCGGTTCGACAGGCCCCTCGGAAGATCCGGCCAGCCATCCGGGTGCCGTTCCCTCGCCGATGGTGGGCACCGTGTATTTGCAGGCAGAACCAGGCACACCTCCGTTTGTCGGTGTCGGGGACGCGGTCGAAGAAGGCCAGACCCTGCTGATCGTCGAAGCGATGAAAACCATGAACCAGATACCGGCCCCCCGGGCGGGCACGGTCAAACGAATTCTGGTCGAAGACGGCGCCCCCGTTGAGTTCGGCGCCCCCCTGATGATCATCGAATAAGGGACATAACATGGCCCATTTCGACAAAATCCTGATCGCCAACCGCGGAGAGATTGCCCTGCGCGTCATTCGTGGCGCGCGTGAGATGGGAATAAAAACCGTGGCAGTTCATTCGACTGCGGATGTGGATGCGATGCATGTGCGGATGGCAGATGAAAGCGTCTGCATCGGACCGCCGCCGGGCACCGACAGCTATCTGTCCATCCCGGCGATCATTGCAGCCTGCGAAATCACCGGCGCACAAGCGGTGCATCCCGGATATGGCTTCCTGTCCGAGAACGAACAATTCGTTCAGGTTCTGGAAGATCACGAGATCACGTTTATCGGCCCTTCGGCGGAACATATCCGCATGATGGGCGACAAGATCACGGCCAAGGAAACTGCAATCAAGCTGGGCATTCCGGTTGTGCCCGGATCGGACGGCGGTGTGCCCGACGTTGCAACGGCGCGCAAACTGGCCGGCGAGATGGGCTATCCCGTGATCGTGAAGGCCACGGCCGGCGGTGGCGGGCGCGGCATGAAAGTGGCACGGTCCGAGGCCGAGATCGACACCGCTTTCTCGACCGCCCGGTCCGAGGCCAAGGCGGCTTTCGGCAACTCGGAAGTCTATATGGAGAAATACCTGCAGAAACCGCGCCATATCGAGGTGCAGGTATTTGGCGATGGTCAGGGCAATGGCGTGCATCTGGCCGAGCGTGATTGCTCACTACAGCGCCGCCACCAGAAAGTCTTTGAAGAAGCCCCCGGCCCCAGCATCAGCCCCGAGGAACGCGCCCATATCGGTGGGATCTGCGCCAAGGCTATCGCCGAGATGGGATATCGCGGCGCCGGGACGATCGAGTTTCTTTATGAAGATGGCGAGTTCTATTTCATCGAAATGAACACCCGCCTTCAGGTGGAACACCCCGTGACCGAAGCGATCTTCGGCGTCGATCTGGTGCGCGAACAAATTCGTGTCGCCGAAGGGATGCCGCTGTCCTTTGGGCAGGACGACCTTGAGGTCAACGGCCACGCGATCGAAATTCGCATCAACGCCGAACGCCTGCCGAATTTCGCCCCCTGCCCCGGCAAGATCACCCAGTATCATGCCCCCGGCGGATTGGGGGTGCGCATGGACAGCGCGCTTTACGACGGTTATTCGATCCCACCCTATTACGACAGCCTGATCGGCAAGCTGATCGTGCATGGGCGTGACCGCCCCGAAGCGCTGGCGCGGCTGCACCGCGCGTTGGGCGAACTGATCGTGGATGGTGTCGAAACCACCGTGCCCCTGTTCCATCAGTTGCTGGCGGAAGAAGACATTCACACCGGCAACTACAACATCCACTGGCTGGAACGCTGGCTGGACGAAAATCTGGGCTAGGGGCCGTTGGCCCCGCCCCATGATCCGCCACGGCTGAGCGCCGACCTTTTGCTGCGCGCTTATGCCATGGGGGTGTTTCCCATGGCCGAAAGCCGCGACGACCCGCGGGTCTTCTGGGTCGACCCGGAAGCACGCGGAATTTTCCCCCTGGACGGATTTCATGTCTCGCGCAGCCTGGCGCGCACGATCAGGCGGTCGCCGTTTCAGGTTGCGTTGAACCGGGATTTCGCGGCAACCGTCGCGGCCTGTGCCGACCGCGACGAAACCTGGATCAACACCACGATCTTCGACCTGTATAACGAACTGCACCGCGTGGGCCACGCGCATTCGCTTGAGCTGTGGGACAATGACGCCCTTGTCGGCGGCGTGTATGGTGTCACGCTGGGACGCGCGTTCTTCGGGGAAAGCATGTTCTCGCGCCACCGGGATGCGTCAAAGATCGCGCTGGCCTATCTGACCCGCCATCTGTCGAATACCGGCTTTACCTTGTTTGACACACAATTCCTGACGCCACATCTGGCCAGCCTGGGTGCCGTGGAAATCCCGCGCCAAGCATATCACGAACGACTGGAAACGGCTCTGTCACATGGGGTTGCCGACATCACGTCACAGCCCCTGCCCGACGCTCAGTCCGTCGTGCAGCGCAGCACCCAGACGTCATAGCGTTGGTGATCCAGCGCGTTCAGCGCGGGGGACGAGGCGATCATCCAACCTTCGAACGTGGTCTGATCATCGTTCCCGTCCCGGATCACAAGCCACGCATAGGCATCCCCGGACGGGTTGTCGGTGGGATAGCGGCATTCACCCAGCGTGACGCGCAGCTTGCCCAGTTCGACCGTATCCCCGACCTTCATGGTGAAATCCACCGGCGTGCCGGACACCTTGTCCAATCCTCGAAGCATCGCCCCGGTCGCCTTGCCTGTCTGGGCGCTGGCCGAAATCGCCGGAAGCGTCAGGGCAAGGGCTGCGATGGCAGCGCGAAGGATCACTGGGTATCCTCGCTTCCGGCGACGTATTTCAACAGAAGCTGAACAAGACTGACCGAGCCTTGGGTGTCCTCGATCTCGGCGCCGGGTTCCAGATTGAAGGGCGATCCTCCGGGCAAAAGCTCTACGTATGAGCCGCCAAGCAACCCTTCGGACGAGATGATGATCGCGGTGTCGTCGGGCAGCACCACATCCGATTGCACGGTAAAGGCGGTGTCCGCGCGATAGGTCTCCGGGTTCAGGCTGATGCCGGTGACGGCGCCGACTTTCACACCGCCCAGTCGCACATCCGTCCCGACCGAGATACCGTCCGCCGTGCGGAAGGACGCGGTATAGCTGTTGCTGGCCCCTGTCCCGGAAAAGCCGACGATCTGACCGGCATAAAGGAAAAACCCGACCGCCGCGGCCAGAACCACGCTGCCGGTGACGACTTCTGTTGTATGGCTATCGCTCATAGCAGCCCCTTTCGATCAGGGAATACGGAACAGGATGCTGACGTGTGGCCGCTTACTCGGGCTGCCAGGCTTCATAGTCGCGACGATCCGCCGGTTCGGCCTGACGCAACGACCCAGCGGGCGCATAGGCCAGCGGCGTGCCGGTCAGGTTGTCCTGATGCGGCTTTTCCCACGCCTTGTGGGCCAGCGGCGCTTCGGCCGGACTGTTGTCAAAGGTGTGGTGCAACCAGCCATGCCAGTCGGGGCTGACACGGCTTGCCTCTGGCTCGCCGTTGAAAATCACCCAGCGGCGGCTATCGTCGCGGTTGCGGTAAAAGACATTGCCTTGCTCATCCTCACCCACCTTCACGCCTTTGCGCCAGGTGAACAGACGGGTGCCGATAGTCTCGCGGTGATACCAGGTCAGCAGGGACAAGATGAAACGCATGTCAGTCTCCGGTTTTGTTCTCACCTCATATGGCGCAAGCGGGCCGGAAGGTCCAGTGTTTTGCGGCGGTTCCGGCGGGCTTTGGGCGAAATGCGGCAGGTTGGCGCAGTTCTGCTGTCCAACGAAAAAGCCACCGCGCGGGCGGTGGCTCGATATTCGGCCTTTTGGCTATTCTGTCGGTTTTGATCAGCTTGCGCTGACCTCTTCCTTCGCAGCCTCGCCATAGATGATCAACGGCTTGGCGTCCGAGGTCACGGCCTCTTCATTCACCACGACCTCATCGACATTCTCAAGCCCCGGCAGGTCGAACATGGTATCCAGCAGGATGTCTTCCATGATCGAGCGCAAGCCACGTGCGCCGGTCTTGCGTTCGATGGCACGCTTGGCAATGGCCTTCAACGCGTCATCGGTGAAGCTGAGTTGCGCATCTTCCAGTTCGAACAGGCGCTGGTATTGCTTGACCAAAGCGTTCTTGGGCTTGGTCAGGATCGTGACCAGAGCTTCGGCATCGAGGTCTTCCAGCGTCGCGATCACCGGCAAACGGCCGACAAATTCCGGGATCAGCCCGAATTTCAGCAGGTCTTCCGGCTCCAATTCCTGAAACAACTCGCCCACGCCCCGGTCATCGTTTTCACGCACATCGGCGCCGAAGCCCATGGCCGACCCCTTGCCGCGCTGCGCGATGATCTTGTCCAGACCCGCAAACGCCCCGCCACAGATGAACAGGATGTTGGTCGTGTCGACCTGCAGGAATTCCTGCTGCGGATGCTTGCGCCCACCCTGCGGCGGAACCGAGGCCACGGTGCCTTCCATGATCTTCAGAAGTGCCTGCTGCACGCCCTCGCCCGACACGTCGCGGGTGATCGAGGGATTGTCCGACTTGCGGGTGATCTTGTCGACCTCGTCGATATAGACGATACCGCGCTGCGCGCGTTCGACATTGTATTCCGATGCCTGAAGCAGCTTCAGGATGATGTTCTCTACATCTTCACCGACATACCCCGCCTCGGTCAGCGTGGTCGCATCGGCCATGGTGAACGGCACATCCAGAATACGGGCCAGCGTTTGCGCCAGCAGCGTCTTGCCGCAGCCCGTGGGACCGATCAGCATGATGTTGGACTTCGCCAGTTCGATCTCGTCCCCGGCGGCAGCGGCGTGGTTCAGTCGCTTGTAATGGTTATGAACCGCCACGGACAACACGCGCTTGGCATGGCCCTGACCGATCACGTAGTCATCCAGAACCTGGCAAATCTCCATCGGGGTCGGCACCCCGTCCGAGGCCTTCAGCCCCGTGGTCTTGGTTTCTTCCCGAATGATGTCCATGCACAGTTCGACGCATTCGTCGCAGATGAACACGGTCGGGCCCGCAATCAGCTTTCGCACCTCATGTTGGCTTTTGCCGCAGAACGAACAATAAAGTGTGTTTTTACTGTCGCCGGAAGAATTATTCGCCATCATCTCGTCCTATAAGGTTCACGCCGGAACCCGGTTTGCGCCCGATCGAGCGGTCTTTATACCGTCGCCCCAAGTCTAGGCCAGTGTCCGGGCAGGCACAATCCGGTTTTTCCCGGCGCCCGCCCGGTGTGGTATTGCCCGGCATCTGACCGCGCAACCCCTTATTCTTCGCCATCGCCCTTGCCGCGATTCTCGACGATCTCGTCGATATGACCCCAGTCCTTGGCCTCTTGCGGCGACATGAAGTTGTCGCGTTCCAGCGCTTTTTCAACGTCTTTCAGCGCGTTGCCCGTGTGCTTCACATAGATCTGGTTCAACGTGTCCTTGACCTTCTGGGTCTCGGCGGCATGGATCATGATATCCGTGGCCTGTCCCTGGAACCCGCCGGACGGCTGGTGCACCATGATCCGCGAATGCGGCAGCGAAAAGCGCATCCCCTTTTCACCGGCTACCGACAGAACCGACCCCATCGACGCCGCCTGCCCGATCACCAGCGTGGACACAGCGGGCTTGATATATTGCATCGTGTCATAGATCGACAGCCCCGATGTCACCACGCCGCCGGGCGAGTTGATATACATCGAGATTTCTTTTTTCGGGTTCTCGGCTTCAAGGTGCAGAAGCTGCGCCACCACAAGGCTGGACATCCCGTCATGAACGGCGCCATTCACGAAGATGATCCGCTCTTTCAGCAGGCGGGAAAAGATGTCATAGGCCCGTTCGCCCCGCGATGTCTGTTCGACCACCATGGGCACAAGGGTATTGTTATAGATTTCGAGTGGATCGTGCATTTGAGCCTGCTTTCATGTTCACGCCAGAGCCGTTGGTTCAGCCCCTGACGCATGATGTTAGTGCCGGTGGAAAGGGGCTGCAAGGGGGGCTGGTCCCCCACCGTCCCCGCACGGCACAATCGTGACAGGGTTGGCTGAATTTGGTTAACAAATCCCTGACCGCGGCGGATGGGATCGTATCCAACGAAAACGGCACCCGAAAGGGTGCCGCTGTCTTGTTCTATGGGCGACGCTGCGATCAGCCGGGGCTCATCCCGCGCAACCGTTCCGAACGGCGGCGCAAAAGCTCGACAATCGTCAGCAGCACGATCGACACAGCCACAAGGATCGTGGCCACCGCCAGAATGGTTGGGCTGATCTGTTCGCGCAGGCCGGTGAACATCTGCCACGGCAGCGTTTGTTGCTTGGCGGACCCGACAAAGATCACCACCACCACCTCGTCAAAGGACGTGATGAAGGCAAACAGGGCGCCCGAGATCACACCCGGCAGGATCAGCGGCATTTGCACCCGGAAGAAGGTTGTTACGGGATCAGCCCCCATATTCGCCGCAGCCCGCGTCAGTGAGCGATCGAACCCAACCAGCGTCGCTGTCACCGTGATGATCACGAAGGGAATGCCCAGCGCCGCATGGGCCAGAACAACGCCCCAATAGGTGCCTGCAAGGTTGATCTTCGAATAGAAGAAATACATGCCCGCCGCCGAGATGATCAGCGGCACGATCATCGGCGAAATCAGGATTGCCATGATCGCCCGTCGGGCCGGGACGTGCGGCTGGCTCAGCCCGATCGCGGCCAGCGTGCCCAGCGACACCGAGATCACCGTCGCCACCGGCGCGATCTTGATCGAGTTCCACATGGCATTCTGCCAGTCCGGGTTCGAGAAGAAGTCGCGATAGTGCTTCAGCGAATACCCGTCGGGGTCCAAACTCAGCATCTCCTTGGTGAAGGTGAAGAAGTTTTGCGAATTGAAGCTCAGCGGGATCACCACGGCAATCGGGGCAATCAGGAAGAAGAAGATCAGCCCACAAATCACCAGGAAGGTATAATGCCAGATCCGCTGGCCCGTCGTTGCATAAGGAGGAAGTTTCGCCATGTCCGTTACCCCAGCTTCACGTTGTCGATACCGACGATCTTGTCATAGGCCCAGTAGAGCACCAGCACGACCGCCAGAAGAATGGCACCCAATGCCGAGGCAAGACCCCAGTTGAGCGACGTCGAGATATGGAAGGCGATCTGGTTCGAAATGAACGTCCCCTTGGTCCCCCCGACCAAAGCTGGCGTGATATAGTAACCGATGGCCAGAATGAACACGAGGATCGAGCCTGCCCCGATACCCGGTATGGTCTGCGGGAAATACACCCGCCAGAAGGCCGTCCACTCTGTCGCGCCAAGGCTTTTCGCAGCCCGCAGATAGCTGGGCGGAATGGTCTGCATCACCGAATACATCGGCAGGATCATGAACGGCAAAAGGATATGGGTCATCGCCACGATCGTGCCGAACTGGTTGTTGATGATGATCAGGCGGGCATTGTCATCGACCAGCCCGACCCAGACCAGGATATCGTTGATCACACCCTGTTGTTGCAGCAGGATTTTCCACGCCGAGGTTCGCACCAGAAGCGATGTCCAGAACGGCAGCAACACGAGGATCATCAAAAGGTTGGCCTGGCGGGTCGGCAGGTTCGCAAGCAGCCATGCCACCGGATAGGCCAGAACGATACATGAGAAGGTGATCAACAGCGACATCCACAGGGTGCGGACAAGCAGGTTCATGTAAATCCGCTCGGCTTCAGGGCGCATTTCCGCCCCGTCCGGCCCCACACGCATATCGACGGCGTTCAGGAAATAGCCCGACGTGACCGGTGGCGAATAGGTTTGAATGGTGCGCCAGACACCCTGGTCGGCCCAACCGTCGTCCAGGTCGATCAATACATCTTTCCAGGGGCCACCGCTTTCCAGGTCGAACCGGCCGGCGCTTCGCCCCGATTTGCGAAACACCGACGAGATGCCCGGATATTCATAGTTCAGCCGCGAGCCAACTCTGGTATGCGCTCGGGCTTCGTAGGCTTCTTTCAAGTCTGCCGCCATTGCGGCGAACACCGCTTCGTCTGGCAACTCGCCGCTGTCGGCATCCCAGCCGCTCAGGGCTTCGACCGAGCGCGGCAGCGTGTTCACCACGATTTTGTTTTCAACCGAGCGATACAGCATGTCGCCAATCGGCAGAATGAAACTGACCAGGATGAACAACAGCAAGGGCGCGATCAGCATCAACGCACGAAGCTTCTGTCGCCTGAGTGCCTTTGCCAGACTGCGCTTTAGCGGCGTTCCATCTGCGGCCAGAACCGGGCCGCTGGTATCGGTCATATCGCTCATGTCATCCCTGTCAGCGTAAGCTTCTTGTCGTTATCGGTTTCGATTCAGTCAAAGTGACAAACAAATCGTGCCTAAACTTTATTTGGGTGGGAGGGGCCGAGCGGCCCCTCCCGTCAGCCAGAATTACTTGGCCAGCCACGCTTCGAACTTGGCGTTCAGATCGTCGCGGTTATCGGCCCACCATTCATAGTCATAGACATGAACATTGCCGGCATTCGCGGGATCGGTCGGCATGTGCGGCGCCATCTCGATGCCCAGTTCGGCATGCAGACCCACCAGCGGAGCCGAGGAGGCACGCGCCGGGCCGTACGAGATATAGGCGGCCTGATCGGCCAGACGCTGCGTGTCGGTCGCAAACTTCAGGAAGTCCATGACGCGCGCGTGGCGGTCCGCAGGCAGACCGGCGGGAACAACCCAACCGTCAAGGTCAAAGGACTGCATGTCCCACAGCATCCCGATCGGCTGGTTCTGTTCGGCAATCGCCGAGAACAGACGACCGTTGAAGGTCGAGCCCATCACGACTTCGCCATCGGCCAGAAGCTGCGGGGTTTCGGCGCCAGCGGTCCACCAGACGACCTGATCCTTGATGGTGTCCAGTTTCGCCAATGCGCGCTCGACCCCTTCATCGGTGCCCAGCGTGTCATACAGGGCATCCTTGTCGACGCCGTCGCAGTAAAGCGCCCATTCCATGTTGTCGATCGGACGTTTTTGCAAGGCGCGCTTGCCCGGATATGTCTCAAGGTCGAAGATATCGCAGACCGAGGACGGCGGGGTATCGCCCACCATATCGGTGCGATAGCCGAAGGTGGTCGAATACACGATCTGCGGCACGAAGCAGTCAGATACCAGCAATTCGCCGAAATCTTCGGTGGCCGACGTCCCGTCGGGTGCGGCTGCGAGGATTTCATCGTGGTTCAGCTCTTCCGCCAGACCTTCGTCGCACAGGCGCATGGAATCCGACGCAACAGCGTCAACCAGATCCCAGGTCACATTGCCGGCTTCGTTCATCGCACGCAGTTTTGCCACGGCTTCCGCCGAGCTTTCGTCCCACGTCACGCTGACCTCGGGGTGCATTTCCAGATAAGGCTCTACATAAGCTTTGACCTGGCTGGCTTGGTAAGCGCCACCCCAAGAAACGAGAGTCAGCTCGTTGGCCATATCCTGGGCCGAGACCGCACCGGCGGCGACGGTCAGGGCAGAACTGGCCAAAAGAGTCTTCACAAGTTTCATACTTTATTCTCCCTAGTTTTCCCGTTTGATTGGTCGGGTTCGCATGAACGGGTACATGACGAACCCCTGGCTAGGATGCCCGGAGCCATCACGGCCCCGAAGCACAGCGTATCAGGTGTCCAGTGCGCGACAGTCGGCAGGCAGCCAGCCGATCTCGATCTGTTGACCGGGGGTCAGCCGTTCGACATCCGGGGCGTTCCGGGTCTTGATGATGAACTCGTCATTGCCCGCCACCCGCAGACGCGTGCGGAAGATGTCGCCCATGTAAATGAACTCCAGCACTTCGGCTTTCAGGGTGTGAACCCCCTGCTGCAAGCGATCCTTGTTGTATTCGACGCGCTCTGGGCGGATCGAAACAAGGGTGCGGTCGCCCACATTGCTGACATTGATCGGCGTCGCGTCGATCACCTCGCCATCATCCAGCTTGACGATGCAGGTGTCGCCCTTCATCTCGGTCACGACACCCTCCAAGGTGTTGTTTTCGCCGATGAATTGCGCCACAAAGCTGTTTTCCGGCTTCTCATACAGCAAATCGGGCGGCGCCAGCTGCTGAATGCGGCCATCGTCGAAGACCGCCACGTTGTCGGACATGGTCAGCGCTTCGGTCTGGTCGTGCGTCACGTAAACGGTGGTGATGCCCAGATCGTGCGCCAGGCGGGTAATCTCGAACTGCATATGCTCGCGCAATTGCTTGTCCAACGCGCCCAGCGGTTCGTCCATCAAGACCAGCTCGGGTTCGAACACCAGCGCGCGGGCCAAGGCGATCCGCTGTTGCTGCCCGCCGGACAATTGCGCGGGCCGGCGTCCGCCGAACGCCCCCATCTGCACCATATCCAGCGCGCGTTTGACTTTCGCCTCGCGCTCGGACTTGCCGATCTTTCGCACTTCCAGCGGGAAGGCGAGGTTTTCTGCAACGGTCATGTGAGGGAAAAGCGCGTAGTTCTGAAAGACCATCCCGATGCCACGCTTGTGAGGTGGGATGTTGTTGATCGGCTGGCCATCAAGGCGGATATCGCCGTGGGTTGCCGTTTCAAAACCGGCCAGCATCATCAGGCATGTTGTCTTGCCGGACCCCGATGGCCCAAGCATCGTAAGAAATTCGCCCCGTGCGATTGAGAGGTTCAGGTCTTTGACAACCAGTGTTTCCCCATCATAGCTTTTCTGGACACGATCGAAAACGACGAAGCCGTCGTTGGAAGCTGCATCAGCCAAGTGACCCCCCTGGTCTATATTTTTCTTTTCGTTTGTTGGGCATAAGCCAACACGAACCTTACGTGAATATCAACAGCAAATCCGCAGGTTGTTGCGAAATTATTGATCGCAACAACCGCAGTTTCTATATTATTGTGTCGCAGGCTCCACCCGAACCCGACGCATTATGCGAATTTCGCGTCATGCCGACACAATGTTGTGATCGGGACCATAGGGGAAGCCGGTAATGTTCTCGGCGTCCGTTTCGCCTACAACAAGAATATCGTGCTCGCGATAGCCGCCGGCACCCGCTGTGCCTTCGGGCAGGAACAGCATGGGTTCCATGGACACGACCATTCCAGGCTCCAACACGGTGTCGATATCTTCGCGCAATTCCAGCCCGGCTTCGCGGCCATAGTAGTGCGACAGCACCCCGAAACTGTGCCCATACCCGAACGATCGGTATTGCAGCAGCCCTTCGCTTTCGAAGAAGCGGTTGATCTCGGCCGTGATGCCCGAGCAGGTCGCACCGGGTTTGATCAGCGAAATGCCCAGCTCGTGCGCAGCGACATTGGCTTCCCAGATGCGCAGGCTATCCTTGTCGGGGTCACCGATGAACAGGGTGCGTTCCAACGCGGTGTAGTAGCCCGAGATCATCGGGAATGTGTTCAAGGACAGGATGTCGCCGGCTTCCAGTTTGCGCGTCGTCACCGGGTTGTGGGCGCCATCGGTGTTGATGCCGGACTGGAACCAGACCCAACTGTCGCGGATTTCGCTGTCGGGATGGGCACGGGCGATTTCTTCCTCCATCGCGTCACGCCCAGCCATGGCGATGTCGATTTCCCGCGCACCGACGCGGATGGCATCGCGAATGGCGGCACCTCCATGGTCGGCAATTCGTGCCCCTTCGCGGATCAGGGCGATTTCCTCGGCGGATTTCACCATCCGTGCCGTCATCGCATCCGGGGCAATATCGGTGAAACTGGCACCGGCCAGAAATTCCTCGGCCAGCGCCCGTTGGGATAGCGTCAGGTGATCCCCTTCGATCCCAACGGATTTGGCCTCGCCCATAACGTCTTTAACCGCGCGCCAGTAGTTGTTCCGCTCCCAGTCCGTATAGATGACGTTGTCGCCGAAGCTGCGCCGCCAGGGCTGGCCCGCGTCGATATTGGCCGACACGGTGGTGCAGCGATCCGCCGTCACCACACAGCCATAGGGCCGTCCGAACGAGCAGTACAAAAAGCCCGAATAATAGGCGATGTTGTGCATCGAGGTGAACAGAACCGCCTCGACCCCGCGGTCCGCCATGATCCCGCGCAGGGTCTTCAACCGGTGCTCGTATTCGGCGTTCGAAAAGGGCAGCGGGGCTTTCTCACCGTTCTCACAAACAAAAAACTGGGTGCGTGACATATCTCAGGTCTCCGTATTCCGAGGCCGAAGCATGTGTGCCCGGCCAACCAAACTCCCCGGCGTGCAGGGCAGTTGATCTCCGGACCTTGCGCTGGCGGCTGGGCCAAGGCGCAGGGCAGCGACGCCATCGCTGCGGATGGCGCGATCTTTGGTGAAAGGGGGCTGTCCTGTCAAACGGAATTTGGGTGTCGAAGCCTAAAGCGTGGTGCGATCCACCACCAGCACCCCGTCCGCCACGCGGTCGCCCGGATGGGTGACAACCTGTTCGCCTTCGGCAAGACCGGACAACGCCACCGCCTCGTCGCTGTTGCGCTGCCCCAGCTCGACCTTGCGCAAGGCCACATAGTCCCCTTCGACAACAAAGACCGCCCAGTCCGTGCCATCGCGGAACAGCGCCGACAGGGGCACGATCACCCCCTCGCCCTGCCATTCGACGATCCGCAGAAAGGTGCGGAACCCATGGCCCAGCGCGGCGCGGTCTTCCTTGGGGGTCAGAAGGTCCAGCACGACGCGCACGCGCTGTTCTTCGATGCCAAGGGCGGATACCTTGGTGAACCCTGCGGGTTCGATCACCCGAACGCGCGCCTCCAGTGCACCGTCACCGCCCCACCTGTCGACATAGGCCACGGCACCGGGCGACAGGCGCACGGCATCGGTGGACAGGATTTCCGCCGTGATCTCAAGATCATCAGTTTCACCGATGGACAGGATCGGCGCGCCTGACAGAACCGGGCGGGCACTTTCATTGACCACGGTCAGAACCTTGCCTGACACCGGCGCTTTCACGTCGATGCAGCAGGCGTCACCCTGACCGGCGGTGTCCTGATCGCGCGGTTCGATCAGCGTGGCCTTCTGCGCGGCAAGCTCGGCCACCCGCATGTCATAGGCCGCGTGCGCACTGTCCAGCTGTGCCGCCGCCACGTCGACCCCCAGTTCGGCATCCTCAAGCTGTGCCTGCGGGATGGTGCCGCGCGAATGCAGGTCGTGCAGACGGTTCAGGATGGTCTGTGCGTGGGCAAGGTCAGCCTCGGCCATTGAAATCTGCGCTTCTGCCACCGATACCGCTGCCGTGGCCTGCGCCACCGCCGCTTCGGCCTGCGCCCGCGAGCGCACGTCCAGAAACGCCGGATCGCCCGGTGCGATTCGGGCCACGATGGTTTCGCCCGCCGTCACCATGTCCCCGATTGCCACCGGGCTGCGCGCCAGCTGCCCCGCGACGGGCGCGGACACGTCGTAAACATCACGCACGCGCGTGCGCCCTTCGGCATTGACCGTCACCTCGATCGGTCCCTGCGCGATGGTGGCAATATCGACCGGAACGGGTTCCGGTTTGGTCGCGACATAGGCAAAGCCCGCCACCGCGACCACGGCCACCCCGGCCAATATCGTGTTGCGCATGTTCCAGCTCATCCGGTTACTCCCTTGTCTTCATGACGGCGACCAGATCCATCCGGTCGATCCGCCGCCGCACGATCATCGCCGACACGACCGATGCCACGGCCACCACACCCGCCGCCCACATATAGGTGCCCCGCGACACCACCAGCGGGATGGAATACAGATCGCTGTCGAAACTCGCCACCATCGCCCCGGCCAGAAGCCGACCGATCACCAGACCCAGGGGGATCGCAGCGGCGGTCAGCAGGAAAAGCTCGCCCAGCAGGATATAACTGACCTCGCCCCGGGTGAACCCGAGGATGCGCAGGCTGGCCAGTTCGCGCGCCCGCTCGGACAGTTGGATACGGGCCGAGTTATAGACCACACCGATGGCAATCAGCGCCGCGAGGAACGAGTTGATCGTGGTGGTCATGCCCGCATTCTGGGCAATCGTATCGTTAAAGGATTGTCGCACCTGAGAAAGCAAGGTCAGCCCGGCCACCGCCGGTGCCGCTTTGATGGTTTCGAAAAGCCTGTCCTCCTGCGCGGCGTCAATCAGCAGATTGGCTTGTGTGACCTGCACCGGCCGATCCACAAGACGCGCCAGGGTTTCGGCATTCATATAGGCACCCAGCCCGAAATACTGCCCGGCCAGCCCCGTGACCGTCAGCCTGTGCTGACTGTCCGGGATCGTCAGAAACTCGACCGTCAATTCGTCCCCGACCCCGACGTTCAGATGATCGGCAAGACGGCGGGCCAGGACGATGCCGTGCTCGGGGCGCACCAGCAGGTTTGTTTCCGTGTCAAAGACCCGGGACAGGCTGTCCTCGGGCCGACGTCCTTCGATTGCGATGCGCCGGGTCAGATGCCCGTTGGTCAGCCGCGCGGGCATGGCCCATACGCCCTCGGCGGCCATGACGCCGGGCAGGTTGGCCACATCTTCCAGCACGTCTTCGGACCGTTGCGCGGCAAATTGCACGATCGCATCCTGCCGGTTGATCTGGACAAAGCTCACATCCAAAAGCTCGTCCATCGCGTCGAACATGAACAATGCGGCAATCATGACCGAGGCTGATGTTGCGATCCCAAGTGTCGTCAGCCCGGCCCTGACCGGCCAGCGGCCGATGGCGCGCAGGATCATCATCGTGGGCTGGCGCGGTTTCAACCACACTATCAGGTGGTCCAGCAATCCGCGACGAAACCGAGTCGGCGCAGGCGGCGCCATGGCCACCGCGGGGCTTAGCCCGACCACCCGCCGCACCGCGCTGATCGCGCCAAGCCCCGCCGCCAGAAGCCCCGCCCCGGCAGAGATGGCATAGACCGACGGATACTGCACAAAGACCAGATAGGGAAAATGAAAGAACTCGGCATAAAGCTGGGCCATGCCGTGGCTGGCCAGCATACCGAACCCCCAGCCAAGCGCCACGCCGACACAGCCGATCACCAGCGCCAGCTTGATGTAATGCCAGCTGATCTCGGCCCGGTGATAGCCCAGCGCCTTCAGAAGCCCGATCTGTTCACGTTCCAACGCGATCAGCCGCCCCAGCACCATGTTCACAAGAAAGGCCGAGATCACAAGGAAGATTGGCGGCACGACTTCGGCCATGACGCCCAGTTGCGTCAACTCGCCATCCAGAAAGGCGTTCGAGATCTGGTCCTTGCGCGGATAGGCCCCGGTGCCGCCATAGGGCTTCAGCACCTTGTCCAGCGTATCGGTCACGGCGTCCGGGTCGGCATCGCGATCCAGTTGAACCGACACCGCGTTGAACGCCCCGGTCAGGTTGAAGGCCGCGCCCAGAACATCCTCGGCCATCCACAGGATGCCGAAACGCCGGTCGTCGGGCATGATCGAATTCGGGCCGATCGTGTAAATGAACTCGGGGCTGAGCGCGGTGCCGGTGATTATCAGGTCCCGCTTCTGCCCGTTCAAGGTGACACCGAACCGGTCCCCCGGCGAAAACCCGTGCGCATCCGCGAAATTCTGGTTCACCAACACCTCGTCGCGCCGTCCGGGTTCCGGCATACGGCCCTTGGTGATGGTCGGGATGTTCATCGCAGGCAGGCCCGATGCCGGCAGTGACAAGACCTGCCCCACAGCGGGTTCCGACATATCCGCAATGTCCAGAATGGCGAAATCGGAAATGCGCGTGTCCACCCGGGTTACACCATCAATCGACAGGATATCCGCCGCCAGCGCGTTCGGCGCGCGCGAGGCGCTGGCGAACAGGTCGCCGAACCGATTGCGTTCGTAAAAGGTATCGCGGGTTTCACGCAGGCTGCGTTCGGCACCGTTGGACATGACCATGATCATGACCCCGACCGCCAGCACCGCCGAGATGGCCAGGCTTTGTGTCCAAAGCCGCCTGAGATCGCGAAGCAGTTTTCGATCCAGAACCCGCATGGCTACCACACGATCTCGGTCGGTTCGATCCGGTCGGCGTTCTGGCGAATCTCGGTGATGGTGCCGTCCGCGAAGAATACAACCCGGTGCGCCATCGCCTGAATGCCCGCGTTGTGCGTGATCACCAGCGTCGAAGTGCCAAGCTCGGTGTTGATCTTGTGCAGCGCTTCCAGCACCTGAACACCGGTCTTGCTGTCCAGCGCGCCGGTCGGTTCGTCGCACAACAGGACCTCGGGTCGTTTTGCGATGGCGCGGGCAATGGCGACCCGTTGCTGTTCGCCCCCTGACATCTCGGCCGGGAAATGATCCATGCGGTGGCCAAGGCCGACACGTTCCAGCGCCTCTTCGGGCGGCATGGGATGGGTCGAAATCTCGGTCACGAGCGCCACGTTTTCCCGCGCGGTCAGCGACGGGACAAGATTATAGAACTGGAACACGAACCCCACGTGGTCGCGCCGATAGCGGGTCAGCTCGCGGTCGGACCTGGTGGTCAGCTCCTGTTCGCGAAACCACGCCTTGCCCGATGTGGCGGTGTCCAGCCCGCCCAGAATATTCAGAAGCGTGGATTTGCCCGACCCCGAGGCCCCCAGAAGCACGATGATCTCGCCTGCCGGAAGCTCGGCAGTGACGCCACGCAAGGCGTGCACCTCGACCGCCTCGGTCCGGTAGGTCTTGGTCAGTTCCTCCATCCGGTAGATCGGCGTGCGGCTGGCGTTGTCTTGGTCAGGGCTCATGGGTCTTCTTGCGGTTCGTCCTGGGGCGTGCGCCTGGGGGATGTTGCAACCGGATGTTGTCACACCCACCACCCGCATCAACCCAATTCGCCACGAAGGCGCGGAAAAATCGTCGCAATCCGGCCCGTGATCAGGCCAGGATATCTATACCATCACCCGATATGTGCACAACTGACAGCCGCCCGGTGCGATAGGCACCGGTGTCGATGGCGACGCGCCCGTCAGCGATCTGAACCCGTGGCACAATGGTATGCCCATGCACGACCCATCGACCGTCGGACCGCCTTATCCTGCGGAAATCGGGGTGCCCCCAAAGCAGCGCGGCGCGATCCTGCCGGCCCATGTCGACAAGAGGGTCCGCGCCTGCATGTGTCACCCAGACATTGCCGGACTGCCAGGCCAATGGCCGCGCACGCAGCCACGCCACAAGATCGTTTCCCATCGCATGTGCCAGCCCGGCACGTGTCTGCCCGATCCCCTTCGCCGCGGTCGCACCGGAAGGACAGGACACCCCGAAGCTTCGCAGCGTCGCCTCAGCCCCGTTTTGCAACCAGATACGAGGGTCGCGTAATGTATCGTCCAGAAACCCCAGCATCATGTCTTCGTGGTTGCCCATCAGGCAGACAAACCTGCCCGGATCGGCAGAGTGAAGGGCAAAGAGCTTGCGCAGCACCTCAGCGCTGTCAGGCCCGCGATCAATGTAATCGCCGACAAAGACGACAGGCCGACCCGGACAATCTGCCGCGATCCGCGCAAGGGCACCGGACAACAGGTCCATGCGTCCATGAATATCGCCAATCACGCAGAACGACCCGTCCGGCTGCACAGGTGTATCGACGGCAGCCGTGCCCATGACGGGCTTGTTTCGGTTTCGGCGGGTCAACCAGCGCATCGACGGAACTGCCTTCCCTGAACGTCCTGACTGCCGCGCGACCATCACGCGGCGTTCTGCAATGGTCTGACCATAAGACCACACCCGCCGCAATGACCAGCACCCGACGCACCGAAGCCTGACAATCCGGAGGCTGAAAACGCCCGCGAAACGGGCGGGCGCGCGGCGTGCCAGCCCTCCGCACGGCAGACCGACTCACCCCCACTGCTTCGAAACCTCCACCGCCGAGCCTTCGGCATAGGCGGTTTTGCACCGTTTCAGGCCGAAGGACTGGGCGGATTCCGGTTCCACCTCTGCGCGTATGCGCCCATGGGCACAAGATTGCCGACGCCCACGCCGGAAATAAGCGCGGGACCGCCCAACAGGCCCTACCCGGCCAGGAAGACTCCCCCTCGGTCGGTTTTCACCCTTTTTAGCCCCGACCACTCACGGAAACAGATGACCACAAGGGGTCTGCTGGCAAGGCATCGCCTTCGGCACCCGCCCCCCGACCGTTTCCGATCCCATCAACGGTGTGTCGCGCGATCCAAGCGGCACGCCTGCTGCCATGCCTGACCAAAACGGAGCGGAAATGACCGATCCAAGACACCCTTCCCGCGAACTCAGCCGCACCTTGGCGGGGTTCCGATACGAACTTATCGGCGTCGCCATATTCAGTGCGGCGGTCAATCTGCTGATGCTGACCGGTCCGCTGTTCATGTTACAGGTCTATGACCGGGTGCTGTCCAGCCGATCCTCGGCAACGCTGGTGGCCCTGTTCGGCCTTGTGGTGTTTCTTTACACCCTGATGGGCTTTTTGGATCATGTGCGGGGACGTGTGCTGGCGCGCGTCGGCGCGGGATTTCAGTCGGCGCTTGACCGGCGCGTCTTCGATGCCGTGCTGCGACAGGCCGAAAATGCCGATCAGCGCGCGCGCCCAGCGACCGGGCTGCGCGATCTGACAAGCATTCAATCGCTGCTGGCCTCTCCGGCATTGACGGCGCTGATCGACCTGCCCTGGGCCCCTGCCTTTCTGGCGCTGCTGTTCATCTTTCACCCGATGATGGGCTGGTTCGCCCTGGCGGGCGGGGTGGTTCTGTTCATCCTGGCCTTTGCCAATCAACGCGTCACAAGCGCTGCACAGGCTGAAGCCGGTCAGTTGGCGGCCCAAGCCGACGGGCGCACCGATTACATGCGTAAATCCATCGAAACGGTTCAGGGGCTTGGGATGAAAGAGCCGCTGGCCGACAGCTGGGGCGATGTGCGGCGTGACGCCTTGAAAAGCCGCATCTTTGCCGCCGACAAGCGCGGGCGGCTGGCCGCCGCAACCAAGGCCTTCCGCCTGCTGTTGCAGTCCGGCATCCTTGCCTTGGGCGCGTGGCTGGTCTTGCGCGGCGAACTGACCCCCGGCGCGATGATTGCCGGGTCGATCCTGCTGGGACGGGCGCTGGCCCCGGTCGAACAATCCGTCGCGCAATGGGGTGTGTTTCAGGCGGCAGCCCAGGGGTGGCGGTCGCTGCGCGACATCCTGACCACAACCCCGCCCCGGCCCGAGGTCATGCCGTTGCCCGCCCCCGAAAGCCGGATGGAGGTCAAAGGCCTTTCCGTGGCGCCGACGGGGGCCGCAAAACCCCTGCTGCTGGGTGTCAGTTTCGACATCCAGCCCGGCGAAGCGGTGGCCGTCATCGGGCCAAGCGCGGCGGGGAAATCCACTTTGGCCAAAGCCCTGACCGGGGTCTGGCCCCCGCGCACCGGGGAAATCCGGCTGGGCGGCGCCGACCTTCACCAATACGCGCCCGACCGTCTTGGCCGCCTTCTGGGATATCTGCCGCAGGACGTGGTGCTGTTTCCCGGCACGATCGCGCAAAACGTGGCACGGTTCGACCCGGAAGCCGACCCGGAACTGATCGTCAAGGCGGCCCGCGCTGCCGGCGCGCATGACCTGATCCTGAGCCTGCCCAACGGTTACGACACGGTGATCACCGACGGGGGCAGTCGCCTGTCGGGGGGGCAGCGGCAACGTGTGGGCCTTGCGCGCGCCCTGTTCGGAGACCCCGCCGTCCTGATCCTGGACGAACCGAACTCCAGCCTTGACGATGGCGGTGTGCGCTCGCTCAACCAAGCGATATCGGACGCCAAGGCGGCCGGTCAGGCGGTGCTGATCATCTCGCACCGCCCCTCGGCGCTGGCACAGTGTGAACGCGTGCTTCTGATCGACAACGGCAAGATGCGCGCCTTCGGGCCACGTCAGGATGTTCTGGATAAATTCGTCAGAAAAGGCCCGGCCGTCGTGCCGGCACAACACGGCCGGAGGCTTGAACATGCCCAGTGACTGGAACGCTAAAACATATGTCGCACAAGGTTTGTGGGCGCTTGCAATCGGGTTTGGCGGGCTTGCCGCCTGGGGGGCCTATTCCACCATCAATGCCGCCGTGGTCGCATCGGGCTATGTCGAGGTGGACCAGCGCAAGCAGGTGGTGCAGCACCCGGATGGCGGCGTCGTGGCCGACATTCTGGTGCGCAACGGCGATACGATCCGGGCGGGTGAAACGATCATCCTGCTGGACGACGCCGAACTGCAATCGGAGCAGAACATCATCAGCCACGCCCTGTTCGAAGTGCAGGCCAATATCGACCGCCTGTCCGCCGAAGCGGTCGAAGCCGGGCAGATCACCTTCCGCCCGGACCTGCGGGAAAAGGCCGAGGGGAGTGCCGACCTGCAAGGGATCCTGGACACCCAGCAGACCCTGTTCGACACGCGCCGCAAGACCCTGAGCCAGACCGATGACCAGTTGCGCGAACGCCGTGCGCAATCGGAAGCGTCGATCGTCGGGCTGGAAAAGCAGCTTGCCGCCAATCGCGAGCAGGCAGAGCTTCTGGACAACAATCTGAAGACCTTTCAGGACCTTCTGAACAAGAACCTGACCGAACGGTCACAGGTTCTGGACCTGCAAAAACAAGTGGCCCAGATCAACGGCCTGACCGGCGAAACCGAGGCCCAGATCGCGGCCACAAGAAACGCCATTGCAGGGTATGAGATCGAGCGGTTGAAAGCCCGCTCGGAACGGCAGGAAAGCGCGCAGGAAGAAATCCGCAACCTGCAACCGCGCGAGGCCGAGTTGCAGGAGAAACTGCGCGCCGTCGAAACCCGCCTGTCGCGGCTGAACCTGAAGGCCCCGGTGACTGGTGTGGTCTATGGCATGACCGTGTTCACTGTCGGGTCCGTTGTGCCCGCCGGTGGCGAAGTGGCGGCCATCGTGCCGGACGACAGCCCGCTGATCGTGTCGGTGCAACTGGCCCCGACCGAGATCGACCGGGTGACTGTCGGGCAGGACGCGGTGCTGAAGTTCCCGGCGTTCAACGCGCGTACCACGCCTGAAGTATCGGGGCAGATCAGCCTGATTTCGGCAGATGCAATTCAGGACGAGCAAACCGGGCAGCGATACTTTGCGGGCGAGGTCGAAATCGACCCCGCCGCCTTCGACCTCTTGGGCGAGAACGAGATCATACCCGGTATGCCGGTTGAGGCGTTCATCCAGACCGGCGCACAAAGCCCGGCATCTTATCTGCTGAAGCCCTTCACCGATTACCTCGATCTGGCCTTCCGCGAAGAATGACGACACGCGCAGTGCTCACGCGGTGAACCGTCACGGTTCACCGCGACCCACATCTTCCTGCAATCGAAGCTCAACTTCATCTGGACAGCCAAGTTCGGCCCGCCCTAAAGTCACAGGCGCCTTCCAATTGGAGATTCCGATGAAACCGATTTTCACGACTGCCCTGATATTCAGCCTGATGGGGGCAACATCCGCGCTTGCCGACGAGCACTGCGCCGATGGCAAAACCCTGACACCCGACGTTCTGACCATCGCCACCGGCAACCCGGCCTATTACCCTTGGGTGATGGACGATGACCCCGCCAGCGGCGCCGGGTTCGAGGCCGCTGTTGCCTATGAAGTTGCCAAGCGCATGGGGTTTGAAAAAGACGCCGTGGTCTGGACCCGCGCGACCTTCGACCAGTCGATCCAACCGGGCGCGAAAGAGTTCGACGTGAACCTGCAACAGTTCTCGATCACCGAAGACCGCGAAAAAGTGGTCGATTTCTCAGAGCCTTATTATTCAGCCGCGATGGCGGTTCTGGTGCGTCAGCCAACGGTGGACGGCGGGGCCACGGCCGAGATCGACTCTCTCAAGTCCCTGAAATGGGGCGTCATGGCAGGCACGACGGCGCTGGAAACCGTGAATTCGGTGATCGCGCCGCCGGACACGCCGCTTCTGTATGACGACAATGTCAACGTCGTCGAAGCGATGAAGGCCAACCAGATCGACGCCGCCCTGTTCGACTTGCCCACCGCGCTTTATCTCAGCGCCGTGGTGCTGGAAGATGGCGCCCTTCTGGGTCAGTTCGCCGCCGACCGCAGCGAAAACCCCGACCAGTTCGGCATTCTGATGGAAGAGGGAAGCCCGCTGAAAGCCTGCGTCGACGAAGCCCTGGCCGCGATGAAGGATGACGGAACCCTTGCCGCGATCGAGGCCGAATGGCTGCAGGAAACCACCGGCGTTCCGCTGATCCAGTAACGACACGATCCATGAAAACGGCAAGCGCGGGCCTTACGGCCCGCCAAATCTATGAACAACGGGCGCGGCGCAAATCGGTCGCGGTTGCCACGCTCAGCACCATCGTCGTGGTGGGCCTGATCGTCATCTTCCTGCCGATGACGCCGGGCTGGGACCGGGTGCGCGCCAGCTTCTTCGATGGCGAGATTCTGGCAAAGACCTTCCCGTCGCTTCTGTCCGCGTTTCGCTGGGATGTTGCCATCTTCCTGTGGTGCACCCCGATCATCGCGATCCTGGGCCTGCTGATCGCGCTGTGTCGCGACGCCCGTGCGCCCGCGCTGTTTCCGCTGCGCATCTTCGGGGTGCTTTACACCGACATCTTTCGCGGCGTGCCGGTGATCCTGATCGTGTTCCTGATCGGCTTCGGGGTGCCCGGCCTTGGCCTGCAACGCCCGTGGAACAGCCCCTATATCTGGGGGTCTCTGGCGCTCATCCTGACCTACTCTGCCTATGTGGCCGAGATTTTCCGCACCGGGATCGAAAGCATCCACGAAAGCCAGCGGGCAGCGGCCAAATCGCTGGGCCTGTCTCATACCGACATCATGCGCTATGTCGTGCTGCCGCAGGCGATCCGCCGGGTGGTGCCCGCCAACATGAACATGCTGGTCGCATTGCAAAAAGATGTCGCGCTGCTGTCCTTCATCGGCCCGGTCGAATTGTTGCGCCAGGCAGGGGTCCACAAGTCGCTTCTGGCGAATTTCACGCCCTATGTGGGGGCCGCGATTATCTTCCTTGCGGTCACAATTCCGGTCACGCGCTTTGCCGATTACCTGATCGCGAAACAGAACAAGGCGCGCAGTTGATGACCATCCTTCGCCTGTCGAACGTCACCAAGTCCTTCGGCCCGACCGAGGTGTTGCGCGGCATTGATCTTGAGGTCGCGGAAGGCGAGATGATCTGCCTGATCGGCGCGTCAGGGTCCGGAAAATCAACGCTTTTGCGCACGATCAACCTGCTGGAGCCGATTGACGAAGGCGAAATCTGGTTCAACGGTCAGGATATCTCGCTGCCCGATGTGGCCCCGCAGCCCATTCGCCGCAAGATCGGCCTGGTGTTTCAAAGCTTCAACCTGTTCCCCCATATGACCGCGGTCGAGAACGTGTTGCTGGCCCCGTCGCGCGTGTTCAAACGCACCAAGAAAGACCTGCTGCCCGAGGTCACGCAGCTTTTCGAACGGTTCAACCTGAAGGATCGCATGAATGCCTATCCCGACCAGTTGTCGGGCGGTCAACAACAGCGCGTCGCCATCGTCCGCGCCCTGGCGATGCGGCCCAGCATCATGCTGTTTGACGAAGTGACCTCGGCCCTTGACCCGGAACTGGTCAGCGAGGTGCTGGACACGCTTCTGAAGCTGAAGGCCGAGAACATGACGATGATCCTGGCCACGCATGAGATGGGTTTTGCCAAGGAAGCCGCCGACCGGGTTTGCGTTCTGGACGGCGGCAAGATCATCGAAACCGGCACACCGGATCAGATCTTCAACGCCCCGCAGACCGAACGCGCCCGGGCGTTTCTGGCGTCGGTCTTGTGACGCGCGGTCGGGGACGTTTCGTCACCTTTCATTCGCACCTTTGCCCGAAATGATCTTGTCGCGAAACCGACCGATGCGCGCAATGCGTGTTGCGGATTGTTTCGCCGAGTTCAGGTTGATCACATAGCTTCGCTGCCGCCCCGGTGTCAGCGCGTCAAAGGCCGCTGACAGGTCCGGGTCGCTTGCCAGGGCATCGACCAACTCCTCCGGCAACTCGGTTTCCGTGTCTTCTTTTGGCGCTGTAAGCCCCGCCTCGGCATAGGTCATCGCTTCTTGCAGATAGGATCGGATAACAGGCGCCATGGGCGCGACCCGGTCGTTGCTTGCAAACCGGACAAGGCAGGGATTACGAGTGTTTGGCCCCGGTTTTTCAAGCAGGTTCTCAGGATCTTTCATCAGCCCGGCATTGAAAAAGGTCAGGCGGAAATCACCCCGAAAAGCCCCGATGATCACGATGTTACGGCCAGCATGGACATAGCAGGGATGACCCCATTTCACGGTTTCCGACAGGCCTGCCTCACGACAAAGCTGCCGCAGGTCTTGCAGTCCCTGCGCCCAGGTTCGGGTCGAACAGTCGGGCGTTGCAAAACGCGAACAGCGCCCGCAGCCTTTCGTAAAATAATCGTCGATATCCGTGATCATGTCGGCAGCACCAGTGATGGTCGTTCCCTGCTCACGCTACTGCAAAACGTGGCGGTGAGGCAAATACGCAAGCGATATCTCGCTTTCGCCCTGCCCCTCGGATCGGCACCACAACGCCTTGTCGCAGGAAATGTCACATCGCCTTGATCAGGGCACCCAGCAACACGCTGTCCTGCCCAAGGCCGGCGGACACGATCCGGGGACAAAACAACGCCGGTTCCTGCCGGGAAAAATATCGGACACGGTCGGCATAACCCTCTGCAAGGCCGATGCTCCCCCCCAGAACGACCCGGTCAAGCCCGATGGTCGTGGTCAGGTTCGCAATCAGTTCCGCAATCGCCGCCGCCGAGGGGTCTATGATACCGGCGGCCCAGTCCGCCCCGGCATACCACTGCGAAAACACCTGTTTGGCCGAGCTTGCGGGATGCCCGCCCTCGGCGGCAATCGCTGCCATCGCACGCCCGCCAGCGACGCTTTCGACCGTCCCGACCCGCCCACAGCCGCAACCGCGTGCAGACAGGCGTGAGGTTGTGAACCCGATATGTCCGGCCAACCCGCTGGTCGACTCCAAGGGATGGCCGTCGATCACGAACCCGCCCCCGACACCGGTCGAGATCGTGATGTATGCCATCGTGTTGCTTCCCTCCCCCGCGCCGAGTTCGTATTCGGCAATGGCGGCGGCAAGCGCATCGTTCACGATCGGCACGGGCTGGCCAAATGCTTGCCGCACCAGCGCTGCCAGATTGGCGTTTTGCACCGCACTGAGCGTTCCCCTGTTCACGGCATGCCAGAAACCGGCGGCATCAACGCGCCCCGCGACGGCCATCCCGACCCGTTCGTCCGCCTTCAATCCAAGGTCACATGCCATCTGATACATCTGTGCGACATGCTGTTCCGGGGTTCCGCCGCCGTCAGTCGGGCGGATCACTCGTTCGGTGACAACGCCATCCAGAACCCGGGCTGCGGCAACCTTGGTGCCCCCGAGGTCAAGCGCGATACCGCTGACATCGCGCATGGGATGGCTGGTCCTCATGTCGTGGCACCGCGCACCGCCGATGCGAACCATTGCGTGATGTGTTCGACACGGGTGATGGCGCTGCCGACCGTGACGCAATCGGCCCCGGCCCTGATCGCCTGCTGCGCCAGATCGGGCGCGTTGTATCGCCCTTCGGCCATCACGAACGTATCAAACTTCGAGGCGGCCGTGACCAGATCAAGGTCGGGCGCGATGCTTCCTGTCATTGTCTCATCGGTGTAACCCGACAGCGTGGTCCCGACGATTGCAGCGCCCGCCGCAATTGCGGCTTTCACATCGCCAAGTGTCGAACAATCCGCCATGGCCAGCGCGCCACCCCCGATGATTGCCGCGATGATATCGGGCCGCGCATCAATCGCCGGGCGGTCGGTGCCATCATAGGCCACGATATCGGCCCCCGCGCGCACCAGATCAACCGCATCCGACACCAGGGGCGTAATCCGCACCAGCGTGTCTGGCAGATCCCGTTTCACGATGCCGATGATCGGGACGGGAACGGCAGCGCGGACGGCGCGCACATTATCGGCGCCTTCCACACGAAGCCCATCGGCCCCGCCGTTCACCGCCGCACAGGCCATGGCAACGATGATATCCGTGCAATCCATCGGACCGCCAGTCACCGGTTGGCACGAGGCGACAAGCCCGCCTTTGAGTTTTTGCAGAATGGTCATGGTCTATTGCATCAGGTCGGGAAGCCCGGTGGCAAGGATCGGAAAGGTGCACACCAGCGCCAGAACGATCAGGGGCGGGATCAGCCAGGGAAGAATGGCGCGGGCCAGCTTGTGATATTCGATCTCGCCCACCTGCGCGACAACGAACAGGGCCATCCCCATCGGTGGCGTCAGGGTCGAAATCATCAGGTTCAGGACCACGATGATGCCGAAATGGACGGGGTCGATGTCAAAGCCCAGCGCAAGGGGGATCAGAACCGGCACGACGATCAGAAGGATCGCCAGCGACTCGATAAAGGCGCCAAGCACGAAGATCATCAGGTTCACGGCGATCAGAAAGCTCAGCGGGCTGTCGACGAAGGACAGAAAGAAACTTGCGATCTGCTGCGGGGCCTGCTCGCGCGCAAGGACAAAGCCCAACACCGACACCCCCGCGATGATCGTACCGATCGAGGCCGATGTCACCGCGGTTTCATATACCGCGTCGAAGAACCGGCGGAATGTCAGTTCGCGATAGAATGCCAGATCAATCAGGATCGCATAAAGCACCGTCACCGCGGCCGCTTCGGTGGGCGAGAACAAGCCGCTGAAGATGCCGCCGACAATCACCAGCGGGGTCAACAGCGCGGGGAACGATTTGATGAACAGGCGACCCACTTCGGCGCCGGTCTGAACCTCGTCCCGGGGATAATCGCGCCGCTTTGCCAGCACATAGACCATCACCATCAGCGCGCCCGCACACAGAAACCCCGGCACGACACCACCCAGGAACAGCTTGCCGATCGAGGTGTTCGAAATCACGCCGTAAAGCACCATGGTGATCGACGGTGGCACCAGGGGTCCGATCATCGACGATGCCGCCGTGACCGACCCGGAAAACTCGTCGTCATAGCCCGCATCGCGCATGGCCTTGATTTCCATCTTCCCAAGCCCGCCGGCATCCGCCACCGCCGACCCCGACATGCCCGAGAAGAACAACGATGCCAGCACGTTCACATGCCCCAACCCGCCGGTGAACCGTCCGACCAGGGCGCGGGCGAATCCGAACAGGTGGTTGGTGATCCCGGCCGAGTTCAGGATGGCCGCAGCCAGCAGAAAAAGCGGGACGGCAAGCATGGGAAAGCTGTTCAGCCCGTCTGCCATGCGTTGCACGGCAAAGGACATGCCCATTCCGGTGTGATAGAAATACCCGACCGAAACCAAGATCATGGCGACCCCGATCGGCACACCGCCGAACACCAGGAACAGCCAGGTGGAACAGACAACGATCAGGATCATCGGGCCTCTCCCTCGCCGAATTCAAAGGGACGCCGATTGACCAGTTGCCACCGGATACGCACCGCCACCCGCCATATGATGAACACAGCCGCAACCGGGTAAGAGGCATAGAGCACCGCATCCGAGAACGGCAACGTCACGGCTTCGTTGTTCCATGTGCGCATCACCGTTTTATAGCCGATCCAAAGCAGGTGGCAGGTGATCGCCAGATAAAGAAGGTCGATCAGGGTGAACAGAACGAAACGCGACCTGCCCAGCAGGAATTCCACGAATACGCCCATGCGCAACTGGACGTTGCGCCGCTCGGCCTCTCCGGTGGCGATGAAGGCCATCCAGACCCAGATCCAGCGGGCCAGTTCCTCGGTCCAGACGGGGGCCGAGAACAGGCCGGACCGGCCGAACACCTGCAACAGCACCACCGTGATCAGCCCAAGAAACAACACCGTCGCGGCACAGCCCTCGACACTGTATCTTCGCTGTCTGTCCATGCGCCCTGCCCCCAAGATCCGTGTGATGAAGGCGCGGGCCAGACAGCCCGCGCCCGTGGTTTATTTCTTGAACAACGCCGAAATGCTGCCTTCGCCAAACTCGGCTTCCAGTTCGTCATAGTAAGGCTGCATCGCATCCCGGAACGGGCCGGTGTCAGGCCGCGTGATGGTCAGGCCCTTGGCCTCGAACTCGGCAATCAGGCTTTCTTCCTTGTCCATGACGATCTTGTTGGCAACCTCGCCACCTTTTGCGATCGCCTCTTGCAGCCAGGCCTTTTCCTGATCCGACAGGCTGTCCCAGGTTTGCGTTCCGACCTGAATGGCCGACGAGGCGACGAAATGCCCGGTCAGCGCGATATAGTCCTGCACCTCGTAGAACTTCATCGCTTCGATGGTCGGAAGGGGGTTTTCCTCGGCATCGACCTGGTTGGTCTGCAGCGCCAGATAGACCTCGGCGAAGGCAACCGGCGCGGGCGACGCACCGGTGTTTTCGGCATAGGCGATCAGGAAGGGCACGTTCGGGGTGCGCAGGCGCAAACCCTTCATATCCTCAAGCGAGTTGATCGGGCGGTTCGACGTGGTGTGACGGGTGCCCAGATACCAGACATCCAGCACCTTCACGCCCTGCACGGTGAATGCTGCGTCCATCTTCTGGCCGAACTCACCGGCGATCAGGTCTTTCAGGTGCGAGAAGTCGGACACGACATAGGGGGCGCCGATCAGCTTCAGCTCTGGAATGATATAGCTCATGTCCGGGTAGCCGGTCATCACCAGGTCCAATTCGCCCGCCTGTGTCTGGGCCACCATCGCCTTGAAATCACCCAGTGTCGACGACGGGAACAGCTTCAGCGACATCTCGCCCCCCGAGATGTCCTGAAGCGCCTCGTTCATCGCCAGCATCCCCTGATACATGGGTGATGCCTCGTTCTCTTGCGTTCCGAAGGTCAGTTCTTTTTCCGCGCTGGCCGCGCCGGCCAGCATAAGGCTCGCAATGGCGCCTCCGACAATCTGTTTCAGCATCATGATATTTCTCCTCGCTGTTGTGATTGAATGTCTGATCGTCAGGGCATTGCTGGCCGCAGGCCAAAACGCCCAACTACTCCGTGCCAGCACCCGCCAGTCTTGACCGGTAGGACCGCATCAGGTGTTGATCCGTCAATTCTGCCGCCCGCATCGCATCCCCCGCGACGATGGCATCGTAAATCGCCAGGTGTTCGTCATACGATGTCTGATCCGAACCGCCGAACACCGAACGGTTGGGACGGTTCGCAAGCATCGTGCTGACGAACATATCGTGCAGTTTCAATATGATCGGGTTCCCGACCACGGCAACGATTGCACGGTGAAAGGCAATATCGCTTTCGGCGAAACGATCCGTGTCGATGCTTTCGCGGTTGCACTCCAGTGCTGCGCGGATCTGGTGCAGTTGAATGGACGTGGCATTTCCCGCAGCGATCCGCGCGGCGCCGGCTTCCACGAACTGGCGCATCTGTTCAAGATGCGCGCCGCTTTCCGCATCGCCCAGCAAGTTCGAGATATGGCTGGCGGCCGAGGTCAGGATCCCGTCCAGCGTCGGCTTCGTGGCCCGTGGCCGGTGGCCGGTTTCCAGGCTGACATACCCCCTGCCCCGCAAAAGCAGCATCGCTTCGCGCACCGTCGGGCGCGAGGTTGCAAACTCTTCGCACAAGGCCCGTTCCGTCGGCAGAGGATCCCCGACGGCAATCCCACCGGACTGAATGCGGTCTTCCAGCGCGGTTGCAATCTCCAACGCCGCGCCTTTGGCCTTTCCGGCCTGCATATCCTTGTTGTTTTGAATCACGTGGGCTCCTCCGATCCACTGACTGGCGTTTTGGTAAAGCCAAATCAGATTATTGTCAAACCATACTTTACCACGGCGTCGAATTGCTCTATTCAAACCCCAGGTATCGCCGCAAGATATCGGCACCCAATTCGCCGTCACAACCCAAAAACCCGAGGAAACTCATATGACTACTGACTTGAAGGGGATGTATTCCGCGCTTCTGACCGGATTTTCAGACCACGAGGATCTGGACGAGGCACGTCAGCGCAACATTGTCGATTATAACCTGCGGCAAGGTTTGACGGGGTTGTATGTGGGGGGCAGCACCGGTGAGTCCGGCTTGATGTCGACCGACGAACTGGCCGAGCAGCAAGGGATCGTCCTGGATGCCGCCAAGGGCAGCGGTGCAAAGCTGATCGCCCATATCGGCCAGCCGTCCCTGCGCGATTCCATCCGGTTGGCAAAGAATGCACAGCGGCTTGGGTATGATGCGTTGTCAGCTTTGCCACCCCATTCCTACAAATTTACCGGCACAGAAATACTCAGCTATTACAAGGCACTCGCCGCCTCTACCGACCTGCCGCTGATCGTGTACGAGGTGCCCGGACGGATCGGACGGGAATCGACGCTGGAGGAGCTTTCAGCGATCATCGAGCTGCCGGGCGTGGGTGGCATCAAGTTTTCCAGCATGAACCTGTTCATCCTTGCCCAACTGCGCCAACACCACCCGAACAAGCTGATCTATTTCGGCTCGGACGAGGCGTTCATGACCGGCGCACTGTCAGGTGCGGACGGCGGGATCGGCTCGACATACAATGTGCTTGGCAAGCTTTACACCGCGCTGGACGCCGCAATGCAGGCGGGCGATGTGGCGCGTGCATGCAACCTTCAGACGATATCCCGGAACTATGTCACGGTGCTGTTCCGCCTGGGCGTCATGCCGGGGGTCAAGCTGTCGTTGCAACATCTCGGGGTGGATTGCGGTCCCTGCCGGGCACCGTTCAGCGTGCTGTCGAAGGCCGCCATACCCGACCTGCACGCAATGCTGGACGATCCCGAAGTCAAACGCTGGATCCCCTGATCCGACCGCGACAGGCTCTCGCTGAAGCGGAAACAGGGTTCGGCTGCCACGCCTGACCCTGTTCCTGATCCTGATATGCCCTAACCCAGCTCGTTGATGATCGACTTGCGCGCCAAGGCGATGACGATCAACGACACGCCATTCGAAATCAGTTCGATCGCCAGATATATCCCCAGGACCACCGCGGCCGCCTGCGGAAAGTTCGAGAAGATCATCAGTGCCAACACGATCGACAGGGCTGCGGAAATGATCATGACCCAGCGAAACGGTCTGAACTCGGCCCGGAATGCCAGGAACAGCCGAAACACCCCGGCCATCAGTAGCAGGATCGCTATCGTGTAAGTCAGCGCCAGCAGCCCTTGCAGCGGGTTGGCCAGCAGGCTGATCCCCAACAGCAGGAACAGCAGCGCGAACAACAGCAGGAAGATGCGCGCACCCCAGCCCTGGTCGGGAAAGGCCAGGACCCCGACGATCAAGCCGATCAGAACGAAGGACCAGCCAACGAGTATCTCGGCGGTCAGCGAAGCTGCCAGCGGGTTGGCCAGTGCGAAAAACCCACCGACAATCGAGATCACGCCGGCGATCATCCAAAGAATCCAATGTTTCATAGTGCTACCCTTTCAACGACAAACCAGTTTTCAAAGCATCCACTCGATTGGTAAAAGCCCAAGAACAAAAAACGCGACCCGCTGAAAAGAAGTCGCGCCGGGTTCGTCCTTGTGCAGGGTCGCTTGCCCGTTTTCGTTCTTTTCCTGCCAGATCAGGTCGCCTTCCGATGTCAGCTCGGGTTGATAGCTGACCGCTTGCAACGGGCCATCGAAACCGGTGCTGATGCGGCGGGCGATGGTCGGGCTGTCGATCAGGAACCCCATTTCACAATTCAGGGTCGCGGACCGGGGGTCGAAGTTGAACGACCCGATGAAGACCCGTTTCCCGTCCACAGCGAAGGTCTTGGCGTGCAGACTTGCCCCGGACAGACCGAACGGCATGGTTTGCAAATTGGCCTCTGACGATCCGCCGCCGCGCAGCTTGAGTTCATACAAACGGACCCCAGCCCGCAGAAGGTCGGTCCGGTACTTGGTGTATCCGGCATGGACCATCAACACATCCGTGGTGTTCAGGGCGTTGGTCAGAATGCGAACGTCCTTGCCGTCTTCGGCAAGATCGGTGAACCACCGGGTCCCGTTCCGGCCCGGAACGAAATAGGCCGACACCAGGTCAAGGCGTTGCTCGACCTCGCCCAGGATATTGCCAAGCCGGGTGATCATAAGCTGGTCACGCGTGGCGATGCCCAAACCCTTCACCGGATCATCAGCCACCAACTGCACGTCAGTCCATTCCAGCGCTTTGCTGCCGTCGGCGTATTCCGTGGCGCTGACATCGGACTGGGTCAGAAAAGGTGTCGCGTGATCGTCGTTGTGCACCTGCGAAACGCGGGACTGAAAGGCCCCGATATCGCCCACCCCGTCGATGACGGTCTCGACCCCGAACACCGACTGGCTGTTCCAATAGTCATCAAACACCGCCGCGGTATCGCCCACCACGGTTCCCGCCACCAGCACGTCCATGTCGACATAGAAGTTGTCATCGCCAACTTCGAAATACTCGTCCCCGATGTTGCGCCCCCCGATGATCGCCACGGCCCCGTCGACAATCAGGGACTTGTTGTGCATTCGACGGTTCATGCGAAAGAAATCGAAGGAATACCCCAGAAGCTTCGGCCGACGGATGGTCGATGGGTTGAACAGCCGTATCTGAAAGCCGTCCTGCGCGTTCAGGGCCGCCATGAACCCGTCCAGCCCCGGCACGCCGTTGTCATCCAGCAGCAACCGCACACTTACACCGCGCCTGGCCGCGTTCAACAAAGCCTCAAGCATCAGAATACCCGAGATGTCGTCGTGCCAGATATAGTATTGGGCGTCGATGGATCGCTCGGCCGCATTGATCAGTGCCAGCCGGCTTGCAATGGCATCATGTCCGTTCTGAAGCGGTATCACACCGCTTTTGCCGGGATGTGCATCATTTGCGGCACTGACACGCGCGCCCAAGGTTGTCGCCGCATCGAACGGCACAGCCCGGCTGAACGGGCGCTGCGATATATCCGGTAAAGGGAACAGGAAACGCGCAAGCAAGATCACAACAGCCAGCGCGGCAACACTTTTCACTACACGACCAAGAAACCTCTTCATAGGTATACGTTATGGGGCCGCCTTCCACCTGTATAGAGAAACTTGCGTGGACAACTCGCCCATTCCAGATCGTGCAGGCGTATCGAATGGACGGTGCGGGTGGCGGGTCCAAGACCGCGCCCGCGCCGATCCGCGCCGCGCGCCACTGACCGGGCTTGCGCGCAAACTGCGTGGCTTTCTACCCGTTTCCCCTATTTGGGTCGATATAACGGATTGAATCGCCACTATATCATGTAAAAACAGAGATCTGGTTGCATCGCTCGGGCATAACCAAGGCGGATTGGGGGATAGATCTGGCAAGTGTCACGCTCAGGGACGTTGCAGAACTTGCAGGCGTTTCCCGCTCGGCAGTTTCACGCACCTTCACCAAGGGGGCTTCGGTATCGCAGAAAACCCGGGAAAAGGTCGAACGCGCCGCCCAGGAACAGGGCTACAGCCACAATGCGCTGGCGTCATCGCTCACCACCGGGCGCACCAAACTGATTGGCCTGATTTCAGACAACTTTCAAAACCCCATCTTCCTTGAGATATTCGATCAGTTTACCCGCACCTTGCAGGAACGCGGGTTGCGCCCCCTGATCGTCAACCTGACCGACGAGAAAGAGCCGACAAATTCGGTAAGAATGCTGCGCCAGTATTCGGTGGATGCGGTGGTCGTTGCGTCCTCGACCCTGCCGCCGAGTTTTTCCAGGGCCTTTCACGATGCGGGTGTCCCGGTGGTGCATACGTTCGGACGTTTCAGCGCAATGCCGGACGTCCATGTGGTGGGCATCGACAACGTGGAGTGCGGCCGGATTGCAGCGCGCGAACTGATCGCACAGGAATATGAAAAACTGACCTATCTGGGCGGTCCCGAAGAAGCGACATCCGCGCAGGACCGCTTTTTTGGGGTTCGGGGAAGAAATCGCCAGACACACCCGCATCGGTTTCACAAGCTCATTCGCCGGCGCTTATTCGTTCGGGGCAGGACGGGCCGAGATGTTGCGCCAGTTGGAACATGATCCCGCCCAGGCCTATTTCTGCGGCGACGACGGCTTGTCCATCGGCGCATGGTCGGCGTTGAAGGATCACGGGCTGGAGCCGGGCCGCGATATCGGCATCATCGGGTTGAACGAGTTGAAGATGGCCCGCTGGCAAAGCATCGACCTGACCACCATACATCAGCCGATCGAACGGATCATCACGGCCTCGGTGGATCTGGTCGAGGACATGCTGAAGAACCCCGACCGCGCCCCCGAGGTGCGAAAGTCCGCATGCATGGTGGTTGAACGCGGAACGCTGCGACCGAAAGCATGAAGCCCGGAACGTTTTAGCGTAACATGAGCGGGCGGGCATCCTGCCATAACCCGCCTTGTTTGGCCGAAGCCACCGCCGAATGCACCGCAGCGATCGAACGAACCCCAGCCTTGCCCGCCCGT
>JAUHWP010000017.1 GCA_030424645.1 Alphaproteobacteria bacterium | reverse complement strand
TTTTCTGGTCCGGTTTGCAACCTGCGCATTGAAACGCCGACCGGCCGGTCGGGGGATCGACTGCACGGACGGTATCTTCCCGCGTGTTTACATATCGTGGGTGAAATAATCCGGTGCTTGGATAAAGCTCTCCCAAGGTGCTAAAATAAAACAGATTTCTTGTAAACCACGGGGAAAGGGGTCAGTATTTCTGTAAATCCTTGCAGGGGGTCTGCTTGGATCGGCCGTGTGGAAAGCTCTATGCCTCAGTCCCGTCTGACAGGAAGCCGTATTCGCGAGCGCCGATTGTTTCTGGGGCAGAAACAATCGGCGCTCGCCGTGGCCGTTGGTATCTCGGCGGCCTATCTCAACCTGATCGAACACAACCGTCGGCGGGCAGGCGGCAAGCTGTTGCAGGACATCGCGCGTGAGCTGAAAACTGACCCGCGATCCCTGACCGAAGGGGCCGAAGCGGCCTTGCTTGGCGCCTTGCGCGAGGCTGGACAGCGGATGCCCGAAGTTGCGCCGGAGCTGCATCGGTCCGAAGATCTGGCCGGGCGATTTCCCGGCTGGTCCGCCCTGGTGGCCGCGCAGCATCAACGCATTCGCGATCTGGAGCAACTGGTCGAAGCCTTGTCGGACCGGCTGACGCATGACCCCGAGCTGGCGGCCTCGCTGCACGAGGTGATTTCTGCTGTCACCGCGATCCGCTCTACCGTCGGGATTTTGACCGGCGGTGGCGATATCGACCCGGAATGGCAATTGCGTTTCATGGGCAATATGCGCGACGAGGGGCGCCGTCTGTCCAGCGCGGCGCAGGGGCTTGTGCAATATCTCGACGCGGGGGCGGATCGTGACATGGCGCCGGTTGTGCCGGGCGAGGAACTGGCCGCGTTCCTGGATCGACGTGGCCATTATCTGCCTGAACTGGAAGGGGGCGAGGGGACTTCGGCCGATGCCGTCGCGGCGCGGGTCGATGCCTTGGTCGCGCAGGTCAAGGGTCTGGAAACCCCGGCTGCCAAGGATGTCGCGCGCCAGCACTTCCTGCAATATGCCAAGGACGCCATCGCCATGCCGCTGGCAGCATTCCGGGCGGCACGGAAACACGCCGCAGGAGATCTGAGCCAGCTGGCGGCGCAGTTTCGTCAACCCTTGCCGTCGGTCATGCGCCGCCTGGCATTCGTGCCGGGCGATGAAGATGTCCCGTTGGTCGGGCTGGTTTCCTGTGACGGATCGGGGACATTGCTCTTGCGCAAAGCGTTGCCGGGTTTCGCCTTGCCGCGCTTCGGGGCGGCCTGTTCCTTCTGGCCGCTTTATCAGGCACTCAGCCGCCCCGGTCATCCATTGCGGGCGGTGGTCGAAATGCCGGGTCCGACACCGCGCCGGTTCCTGTGCCAGGCGGTCTGCCTGCCGCGCGAGGCGTTGCGATTTGATCTCCCCCCTATCCTTGAAAGCATGATGCTGATCGAACCTTTCAACGATGCACAGGCAACCGGTTCGGACCGACCGGTGCTGCCCGTCGGATCGTCCTGCCGGGTTTGCCCCCGCGGCGATTGCGCGGCGCGACGCGAAGCTTCGCTTCTGGCCGGCGATCCGGCGTGACACCATGCGCTTGCCGGGTCTTTCGCGCCGGTTGCGCGGATGGCGTGCCATCTGCCGCCTTGGTTTGTTTTGACATGGGTCAGCGCATTGTCGATATTCACCAGAACAGGGTTGGCGACCGCCCGCCCGAGCGGAGGGATAAATGACAAAACAGGTGCTCGTCATCGAAGACGAACCAAACATTGTCGCAGCGATCAGTTTCATTCTCAGTCGTGATGGCTGGACGGTTGCAACACATGCCGATGGTGAAACAGCCGTGCAGGCGGTGCTGGACGTCCGACCAGATGCTTTGATCCTTGATGTCATGCTGCCGGGACGCTCGGGGTATGACATTCTGCAAGACCTGAGGGCACATGATCTGACCCGCAGACTGCCGGTTCTGATGCTGACGGCCCGCGGGCAACGCACGGACCGGGAACAGGCCGAGCGTCTTGGCGTGAACCGGTTCATGACCAAACCATTCTCGAATGCCGAGGTTGTCGAAACCCTGAACGAGCTTTTGCCGGGGTAGACACGCCATGCCCCTGAGGTCGATTCCCATGTTGGTCAAGCGGGAAGTTCCCGCATGAGGTTTCGGCGTGAACCCTTGTTTCTGGCGCGTCAAAGCTATCGGCGGCGCCGGTTGGAAGACGCCGCGCGGCTCTTACCGGTCCTTGGCGTGTTTCTGTTTCTGCTGCCACTGCTGGCCCCGGATGTCGGAACGGCCGCGCAGGGCCTGTATCTGTTCGCGGCATGGTTTGGCCTGATTGTTGCAACCGCGGTCATTTCGCGCGGGCTGACCCGCTGGCCCGACATGTCGCACGACCCCGAGGATGAAGAACCGTCGTCGAACGGGTCACGGGGATCAGCGCACCCGACCAAACAGTCCGAGGGGCGTGACTGATGCTCAGCTTCAACACGCTGGTCGCGGTCTGCCTGCTTTACGTGATGCTCTTGTTTCTGGTGGCGTTCGGGGCAGACCGAAGTGCGGCGCGCAACAAGAACCGGTTTCTGAACTCGCCGCTGATCTATACCTTGTCGCTGTCCGTCTATTGCACGGCATGGACCTTCTATGGTGCGGTGGGCTATGCGGCGCGGTCGGGGCTGGAGTTTGTGACCATCTATCTTGGTCCGACGCTGGTAATGATCGGCTGGTGGTGGTTCCTGCGCAAACTGGTGCGCGTTGCGCGCGCGCAACGCGTGACCTCGATCGCGGACTTGCTGTCGTCGCGCTATGGCAAGTCGAACCTGCTTGGTGTGATCGTGACGCTGATCGCGGTCATCGGGACAACCCCCTATATTGCCCTGCAATTGCAGTCGGTGACGCTGGCCTTCTCGGTCTTTGCCCGTGATCGGTCGGCGGGCTGGAATGTGCCCGATCTGGATGCGACCGCCCTTTGGGTCGCCGGCGGGCTGGCCCTGTTCACCATCCTGTTCGGCACCCGCAACCTTGACGTGAACGAGCGTCACCATGGCGTCGTGACCGCCATCGCGGTCGAGGCCGTGGTAAAGCTGGTCGCCCTTCTGGCCGTCGGGGTGTTCGTTGTCTGGGGCGTCGGTGGCGGTCCTGCAAACATAGCCCTGGCGGTGGACGAGGCGATGCGTGCGGCGCCTGATGGGGCGTGGACGATCACGGGGGGGCGCTGGGTCGGGTTGACCTTCCTGTCGGCCGCCGCCTTTCTGACCCTGCCGCGCATGTTTCACGTGCTGGTGGTCGAGAATCTGGGTGAACGTCAGCTTGCCGTCGCGTCCTGGGCCTTTCCGACCTATCTGTTCTTGATGAGCCTGTTTGTCGTCCCGATTGCCGTGGTCGGGCTTGGCACCTTGCCCGCAGGGGAAAACCCGGACCTGTTCGTTCTGACCATCCCGCTTCACTTCGACCGTGACGGTCTGGCGATGTTGTCTTTCCTTGGAGGGTTCAGTTCGGCCACGTCGATGGTGATCGTGGCGTCGATTGCCCTGGCGACGATGGTGTCGAACCACGTCATCATGCCGATCTGGCTGTCCATACGCCCCGAAGAAGCCACCGTGTCCGGCGATGTGCGCCAGGTCCTGCTGGCCGCGCGCCGCCTGTCGATCATCGGCGTTCTGGTGCTGGGCTACCTGTATTTTCGGATGTCGGGCGGCGGCACGGCTTTGGCCGCGATCGGCATGATCTCGTTCTGCGGTGTCGCGCAGGTTCTGCCCGCGATGGCCGGGGGCCTGTTCTGGCGCGGGGCGTCGCGCAACGGCGCGGCGGCGGGGCTGATCACCGGGTTTGTGGTCTGGGCCTATACGCTGTTTCTGCCCAGCTTCGGTGATGCCGGGTTGATGAGTGCAACCCTGTTGGCCGACGGACCGCTGGGTATTTCCTGGCTCAAGCCGCAGGCCCTGTTCGGCGTCACCGGGCTGGATCCCGTGGTGCACGCGGTGTTCTGGTCGATGATCCTGAACAGCTTCGCCTTTGTCGGTGTGTCCCTCATGTCCTTTCCCGGTCCGTTGGAGCGCTTGCAGGGTGCCCAATTCGTGAATGTTCTGGACCACACCCACCAGACGCAGGGCGGTGTTTATCCGTCTGCCGCCGCCGAGGATCTGTTGGTCATGGCACAACGCACCATGGGGGCGGATGCGGCGCAGACGCTGTTTCAGACCCAGGCGCGGGCACAAGGCAAGGAAGGGTACCTGCCCGATACCACCCCCGATTTCATTGCCCGGTTGGAGCGCGAATTGTCCGGCTCGGTCGGGGCGGCCACGGCCCACGCAATGATTGCGCAGATCATGGGGGGCGCCACGGTGTCCGTCGATGACCTGATGGCGGTGGCTGACGAAACCCAGCAGATGCTGGTTTACTCGTCGCAACTGGAAGAAAAACAGAAGGAACTGACGACCACGGCGCGTCAGCTTTCGGCGGCGAATGAAAAGCTGACGCAACTGTCGATCCAGAAAGATGCGTTTCTCAGCCAGATCAGCCATGAACTCAGGACGCCCATGACCTCGATCCGCGCGTTTTCGGAAATCCTGCGCGATGGGGGTGTCGCGGATACTGACACCGCCGGGCGCCATGCTTCGATCATCCATGACGAGGCGTTGCGCCTGACGCGGCTTCTGGACGATTTGCTGGATCTCAGCGTTCTTGAACACGGGCAGGTGCAACTCAACCCGCAGCGCGAAGTGTTGTCGAAAGTTCTGGATCGTGCCGTCGCCGCCACGCAGTCGCTGATCGTTGCTGAAGATCTGCGCATCCATCGCGACCGCGCCCGCGAACAGATCGTCATCGCGACGGATACCGACCGGCTGGCGCAGGTGTTTATCAACCTGATTGCCAATGCGGCGAAATATGGCGATGCCAAATACAAGCGCCTGACCATCCATGTCGGGGTGCGCGACAGCGTGTTGCGCATTGATTTTGTGGATAACGGATCGGGCATTCCCACCGAAAGCCAGGGGATGATCTTCGAGAAATTCTCGCGTTTGACAGACAACGCGGCGGCGGGCGGGGCGGGCCTTGGCCTGGCCATCTGCCGCGAGATCATGGACCGGCTGGGCGGTTCGATCGCGTATCTTCCGGGGCAGCGGGGGGCGGCTTTCCGGGTGACGCTGCCGCTTGAAAAAATACCGTTTCACGCCCCGAACTAAACCAATTGTAAACCTTGTGCTGGCAGGTCTGAGGCTATGCGACCAGAACGGACCAGACATGGCTGACCCCGCCCCGATCAGTGCGATACGCCAGATGACCGGCAGCCGCCGCCCGCCGCCCGAAATACCGCCGGTGACGGCGGTTGGGGCATTGGGCAAGGCACTGGCGCGCGCAGGCGACGCGACAGCCGGCCTTGTCCTCAGGGCGACCGGTGTCGCCGAAACCCGCGTGACCCTGTCGGCGCTGGACGGTCAGGTTGACGACCATGACCTGCTTGCAATCGCGGAAGGCCCGGACAGCCGGTTTGGCCTGCTGATTGCAGATCCCGACCTGATTGCCGCCGTGATCGAAATGCAGACCATCGGGCGCGTCTTGCCGATGCCCGCGCCGCCACGCGCGGCCACGCGCACCGATGCGGCGATGTGCGCCGACTTTTTCGACCAGGTGTTGGAGGTTTTCGAAACCGAACTGACACAGGCGAACCTGCCTGTCGCGGCGCTCTGCGGCGGGTTTCGGTTTGCCGTTCAACTGGATGATTACCGCGCCGTTTCGATGACTTTGCCCGATATCGCGTATCGGCGTTTCCAGGCGACCCTTGATCTGGGGGCGGGCAGCAAGCAGGGGACCCTGTCGCTTCTGCTGCCCTTTGACGCCAGCCTTCCTCAGCCGCCGTCAGAGATTGGCGCCGAGCAGCAGGGCGATACGGATGCGCCGCGGGTCATCCTGACGGCGCGGGTGGACCTTCACGCGGTTCTTCATCGCGTGCGCATGTCGCTGGACGAGGTGACCGGATTGGCACCGGGCGCCACCCTGTCCTTGTCGCGCGATGCGCTGGGTGCGGTCGATCTGGAAGATATGTCCGGGCAGGTGCGCGCAACCTGCCGGTTGGGGCAGGCAGCCGGTCAGCGGGCGCTTCGGCTTGGCTGGCGGGTCCCCGCACCAGACCAAGACGCGCCCGCATCGGGCGGGGCCGCCCGACAGGATCGTGCCGACATCCCGCAATCGGGGCAGGACCGCATTGACACGGACGCCACATAAGCCACGATACATATTGACGGCTTCGCGCGACGACCGGTCCTGTTCCGCTTGACCTGTATCAAAGCGACATGCCGACCCAGGTTTCAATATCAACCTGAGAAGGAGAAACGTCATGGTTGATGTGAACAAGTATCGAAACATATTGCTGGCACGCCAGAAAGAGCTGGACGCGCGGTTGCATGAGATCGAGGAAGAGTTGGAAAGCCACAGTTCAAAAGACTGGGAAGAACTGGCTGTCGAGCGTGAAGAAGACGAAGTGCTTGAAGGCTTGGGAACTTCGGGGCAGGATGAGCTTGTAAAGATCAAAGCGGCGCTTGCCCGGATGGATGAGGGCGAGTTTGGCTTTTGTGTGACCTGTGGCGCCGAAATTCTGCCGGAACGACTTGATGTCGTACCGCACACGCCCTTCTGTCGAGACTGCGCCGCGAACCACACCTGACGCATCTGTGGTGCTGACAAGGTGTGATCTGCCTGACCATATCATCACCAACCTTGGAGGAGAAAATGGCATTTGAAGAGCTTAAAGCCTCGATCAGTATGATCCTGGATGAAATCGCCAAGCGGCCTGAAGATCGCCATGTGTTGCAAGAACAGTTGCGCGAGAAAATCGCGGAACTCGAAAAAACCGGGCAGCCGGTGCCCGAGGATTTTCGCAAGTTCGAAGCTGATCTTGAATCGGATGATGCTGACGATCTGTTCGACAACTTGCCGGTCTGACCGGCACTGGCGCGCGCGGCCTGGCTTGCGCGCGCAAATCCTGTTGTGCTCTGCCCGCAGCATTTCCGACCAATCGGTCGGGAATAGTTGTTTTTTGCCTCCAGCCCATTGACAAAATGCGTTTTAATCTGGCGATTGAATGCAGGCAGGGACGGAGGCGCAGATGACAGCACAGGTTCACTATGACGTTACAGACGGCATCGCGCTGATCAGGATTTCAAACCCTCCCGTCAATGCACTGAGCCAGGCGGTGCGGCAGGGCCTGATCGACGCGTTCGAACGTGCCGATGCCGATGACAGTGTCGGGGCCATCGTTCTGGCGGCCGAGGGCAAGACATTTCCAGCCGGTGCCGATGTGCGTGAATTCGGGCGCCCCCGCGCGGCGCCCATCCTGTCGGATGTCTGCACCCGGATCGAAGCCTGCAAAAAACCGGTTCTGGCGGCCATCCATGGCCATGCGCTCGGCGGCGGGTTCGAACTTGCATTGGCCTGCCATTATCGTATCGCGCTGCATGATGCGACCATGGGATTGCCCGAGGTCAATCTGGGTGTGCTGCCGGGGGGCGGCGGCACGCAGCGGGTGCCGCGCATTATCGGGGCGAATGCGGCATTGGACCTGATGATCACCGGCAAACCGATCACCGCGGACAGGGCGGAAGAGCTGGGCCTGATCGAGAAAGTGATCCACAAGAATCTGGATCGGGCCGCACTTGCATCGGCCAGGAACATGATTGCGCAAGGCACCGCCACGCGACCGACCCGTGACCGCAGCGAAGGTTTTGCCGATCCGGTCACGTTCACCGAAGCGGTCCGGTCCTGGCGTGCGCGCGTCGCCGGTAATTTCGTTCCATCGGTCCGGCGCATCGTGGACTGCGTCGAAGCAGCGCTGCTGCTGCCGTTCGAGGCCGGGGTCGCGCTGGAACGCCAGTGCTTTGACGATTGCGAAACGGGGCCGGAAGCCACCGCTTTGCGCCATGCGTTCTTTGCCGAACGACGGGCCGCCAAAGTGCCCGAGCTTGACGGCGCCAGAGTGCGCGAGGTGTCGAGCATCGGGGTCGTCGGGGCGGGCACCATGGGCACCGGTATCGCCATTTCCTGCCTTGATGCCGGGTTCCCCGTCACATTGGTTGAACGTGACGATGACGGGCTGGGGCGTGGCGTGGCCCGGATCCGGGATAATTACGAAAAGTCGGTCAGCAAGGGGCGGATTGAACAGGCCACTGCCGATGACTGCATGTCGCGCCTGCACGGCACGACCGATATGGCCCGCCTGTCGCAGGTCGATCTGGTGATCGAGGCGGTGTTTGAAGACGAAGCCGTCAAGCGCGATGTGTTCGCGCAGTTGGACAAGGTCATGCGCCCCGGTGCCATTCTGGCCACCAACACGTCGTATCTGGATATCGACGCATTGGCCGCGACGATTTCCCGCCCCCAGGATGTGGTCGGGTATCACTTCTTTTCACCGGCCCATATCATGAAGCTGCTTGAAATCGTGGTCGGGGAAAAGACCCACCGCGATGTTGTTGCCACCGGTTTTGCGCTGGCCAGGAAGCTTCGGAAGGTGCCGGTGCGCGCCGGTGTTGCGGACGGTTTCATTGGAAATCGCATACTGGCGGCCTATCGTCTGGCGGCGGATTTCATGCTGGAAGACGGGGCAAGCCCCGCCCGGATCGACGCCGCGATGCGCGCCTATGGTTTTCCGGTCGGACCATATCAGGTGCTGGATATGGCGGGGCTGGATATTTCATGGGCACGCCGCAAACGCCTTGCCGCGACGCGCGACCCCAACGACCGCTATGTCGCGATCGGCGACCGGATGTGCGAGGAAGGCTGGTTCGGTCAGAAGGCCGGGCGGGGTTACTATGTGCACGGTCACGGGCTTGGGCCGGTCGAAAACCATGATGCGCTGGCCATCGTCGAGGATGAGCGGCGCAAGAAAGGGATCACGCCCCGCGACTTCCCGGTCGATGAAATCCAGCAACGCTGCCTGAACGCGATGGTCAACGAAGGTGCGCGGCTGTTGGACGAAGGGATTGCGCTTCGCCCATCGGATATCGACGTGGTCATGCTTTATGGCTATGGGTTTCCGCGCTTCCGGGGTGGCCCGATGATGGCGGCAGACCAGCGTGGATTGTTGTCGGTGAAGAACGCGCTGGCATCCTATCAAACGGAAGAGCCGAAATTCTGGGCACCGTCCCCGCTGTTTGACGAGTTGATCAAGAACGGCCGTCATTTCAGTGATCTGAACGACGACTGAGACAAGGTGCCGGGGCAGCGTCCGGCGTCAGGTCAGCGACACACCCAGGATCACGCACATCAGCCCGATCACGGACAGGGCAAGCCCCCCCATGTTCAGGGTCATCGCTTTCTGAACCCGCGCGCGCAAGGCGTCGTCCTCCAGGTTCTCGCGCTTGGCCTTCATGACCCTGAAGGCACTGGTCAAGAGACCGGCCAGCCCGACAAGAGACAAGATCGCCCCGATGATGATCAGCCACTCCATGGCGTCCTCCGTATCCGTGAAGATCGCCTAGCGCGCCACGGGGTTTGGCGCAACCCCGGCGAAGACCTGCAGTCGACAAATTTGCTGTGGCGGCGGCCCTTGAAGCGGGCAGGGCGACGGGATAGTGATGGGCAACCCGAAGAAGAGGACCCCATGGACGACACTCAGGCCGACAACAGCTATCGCGTAACCGCCAATGAACTGCGCCAGTTCATTGAACGGATCGAGCGGCTGGATATGGAAAAGAAAGACCTTGCCGACCAGCAGAAAGAGGTGATGGCCGAAGCCAAGGCGCGCGGTTACGACACCAAGGTGATGCGCAAGCTGATCGCATTGCGTAAACGCGACAAGGATGACATCGCCGAGGAAGAAGCGGTTCTGGAAATGTACAAGGAAGCGCTGGGCATGTAAGCGCCGCCTGCCGCGAAGCCAAGGAACCCGCCGCTCTGGCGGGTTTTTTTGTCTGACGGCTCAGTTGGCCAGAAGCGTGACGCCTTCGATACGTTCGATCTCGTCCAGATCCTCGTCATAAGCGTCGGTCAGCGCCTCGATCATCGGTTCGGTCCAGCCCGGCAGGTCAATCTCTTCTTCGATCTCGTCAAGGATCGCGTATTCCTCAAGAAGGTCAGAGATCGCTTGCCGACGTTCCACGGCGCCGGAAAGGTCGGCCTGGCCGAGATATTCCTGCATCCGCGCGAGCCCTTCCGGCGTCACGATGGGGGCGATCACGTCAAGCGTCCCTTGCAGGTGCACGCTGTCGTCCACACCGGTGATCTGGCGCATGATCTCGGGCCACAGCAACGGGCTGTCTTCGTTGCACCACACCGTGATCGGGGTGTCCGGATTGGCCGCGCGGATCGTGTTGAGCATCTCGGACCAGCGCAAGCTGTTTGGATCGACCTGCGCAAGCAGCGATGCACGTTCTGGCGCTGGCATGGCTTTCAGGAGGGCAGGCATGAAAGTCGCGGGATTGCGCAACCCAAGGAAGAAGCTGACCTCGTGATTGGCGAACAGGTTGCGTATCCAGGCGGTGTTGCGTTGCGCCAGGTGATAAAGCTGATTGTGCTCAAGGGCGCGGTGCGGTGCCCCCAGGAAATTCTTGTGCCCCAGGATCAGCCGCCCGGTATCGGTGCTGTCGACGAAGGCATCCAGCAGCATATCCTGCGTGTCATCATCGGCAGGGGCGCCCTGAAGCTTGACCAGCGCGTCCGACACAAGCCCACGATACCGCCCGGGGCCCGGCACGGCGATACCCATTTTTGCCAGCTGACCGCTGTTTTTCAGCAGCGATTTGATCAATTGATCGTCGTCGGTGCAGTGGGCGCCAATGTGGAAACAGATTTGCATAAGGAACGGACCCTCAATTCGCTCGATCCAATGAAACATATGTTGGTTTTCTGGACACTTAAACCTGTTTCGGGCAAAACGGGCAAATCATGACTGACCAAAAGACTCAGATTGCAACGCCGCGCCGCACGCTCCGCCTGCCGGACCTTTGGTCGCTCGGGGCGTTCGTGATCGCGATCTTGGTCTTGCTGCCGATCCTGTCAATCGTCTGGCTGGCGATGACACCGGCCGAGAATGCGTGGCCGCATCTTCTGAACACGACGCTGCCGCGCTATGTCACGAACACGCTTCTGCTGTGCCTTTCGGTCGGCATGTTGTCGGCTGCGGTGGGCACGGGATCGGCATGGTTGATCACGATGTATCGGTTTCCCGGTGCGCGCTGGCTGGAATGGTTGTTGCTGACCCCGCTGGCGATCCCCGCCTATGTCGGGGCATATGCCCTGGTCGATTTCCTGGAATATGCGGGGCCTGTGCAAACAGGTCTGCGCGCCATGTTCGGCTGGAACAATGCCGCCGATTACTGGTTTCCCCAGATCCGGTCGCGCTGGGCGGCCGTGATCGTTCTGGCAGCCGCGCTGAACCCCTATGTTTTCCTGTTGGCGCGCGCTGCGTTTCGTGAACAGTCCGGCGACGCCTACGAGGTCGCCCGCGCCCTTGGTGCCGGCCCGTTTGCCCGGTTCTGGCGGGTGGGTATGCCCTTGGCCCGCCCCGCCATCGCCGCCGGTGTTGCCATCGTGATGATGGAGACCGTATCTGATTTCGGCGTGGTGGACTACTTTGCCGTGCAGACCCTGACCACGGGTATCTTCACGGTCTGGCTGGAAAGCCATAACGCCGGCGGGGCCGCGCAAATCGCGATGGTGATCCTTGTGTTCGTCTTTCTGCTGGCCGCGCTTGAAAGGATCAGCCGATCCCGCAGCCGCTTCTATCGGATGTCGCGTCAAAGCCGCCCGGTCGAGGCGCGCAGGCTGGCGCTTGTGCCGGGCATCGCTGCCCTGATTGCCTGTGCCATCCCCTTCGCGGTCGGATTTGTCCTGCCGGTCGGTGTGTTGCTTGGGCACGCCATTGCCAAACCGGAATACTGGCTGTCGAACGGGTTGGCCTCGGCGCTGTGGCATACGCTGACGGTGGGGGGTGTCGCCGCCGTCGTGACCGTCACTGCCGCACTGTTTCTTGTCTATGGTGTGCGACTGTCCGGTCATTCCCTGCCGCGCAAGCTCATGCCGCTGACCACCATCGGTTATGCCGCCCCCGGCGCCGTGCTTGGCATCGGCATCCTGATTCCGATGGCCGCCACGGACAACATGCTTGCCGATGGTATCCTGGCAATGACCGGATGGGATCCCGGCTTGATGATGACCGGCACGGCCTTTGCCGTCGTCTATGCCTATTGCGTGCGTTTCTTTGCCATTGCCCAGGGGGCCGCAGATGCCGCGATCGGGCGTGTCTCGCCCAACCTTCCGATGGCGGCCCGATCCCTGGGGCGCTCGGCCCGCGGTGCGCTGTCCGAGGTCTATGTCCCCCTGATAAGAGGCTCGGTCGGCACTGCCTTGCTTCTGGTATTCGTGGACAGCGTGAAAGAACTGCCTGCCACCTTGCTCCTGCGCCCGTTCAACTATGGCACGCTGGCCACCCGCGTCTACGAGCAAGCCTCGCTTGAGCAACTGGGCCAGGCCGCCCCGCCGGCGCTGATGGTCATCGCGGTCGGCCTGTGTGCCGTGGCCCTGATGGCCCGCGCAAGCCGCCCCTGAACCTTTTGCTTGAACCCGCCCGCAGAACCCCTTAAATGCGCAACAGTGCCCCTATAGCTCAGCTGGTAGAGCAACTGATTTGTAATCAGTAGGTCCGCGGTTCGAGTCCGTGTGGGGGCACCATAAGATCAATAACCTGTCGGATATTTCTGGAACCTTGTTAGATCAAGGTTGGCGCATTTGTTCGGTTCCGGTTTGTGCTTACCCTGAAACCGGGTCAGAGCCGTGGTCTCGGTCGGGCGGCGGGCATCCTTGATTTGTCAGGTTGAGAGGTCGTGCAGGTTGATCGGCCCTATGTCGTTCAGGTGGCGGTGGACGTCGTTGCGCAGCTGTGCCTCGGGCCAGGTTGGGGGCAGGGGCAGGGGGGGCAGTCGCAAGGCGATGCGGCGCCAGTCGTGAAGGATCAGAATGCGCAGGGCGGCTTTGGACAGCGGGTCGAGCGCGGGAATATCGACCTTGTCCAAGAGGGCCAGTGACGATCCGAGCCGCCGGGCGTCCACAAGCGTCGCCTCGGGCAGAAAGCCGGTCAGCAGGTCGTCGGGCAGCGCGGGTGCGCGATCCGAGAAGTGGATCAGGCCGGCGGGGGCGGACGGGGATCGGGCGCCCAGAAACACGCCCGGCGCCACCTCGGCAAAGCCTTCGGAGGCCAACTGATCCTCGTGCTTGATGCGGTCCGGTGCGGTGACGGTAATCACAAGATGCCAGGTGGTCGGGGCGGCGGGACCCGGGCCATAGATGACATCCGCGACGGCGTGGGTCTGCGCGCGCCCATGTTCGGTCAGGGCATAAAGCGACCCGCGACCTGCGCGCTGGCTGGTGATCCAGCCATCCTTGCGCAACCGGTGCAGCGCGACGCGGGTGGCCTCGGGCCGGATGCCAAGCGCGCCCATCAGCGCACCCAGCGTGGCACCCGATACGGTTTCGCCCGGGCCGCGCGCCGTGTCGCCCATGATGGTCACGATCACGGACCAGACCCGCAGGTCGCCGTCACCCCGGATACGGGTCAGGATGCTTTGCACGTTTTGGGGGATCGTGGGCGCGTCCATCGGGTATCAATAGGCGTTCATGGTCAGAAGCTCGTATTCTGCCACCAACTCGTCATTCTGGTTGGTCAGGGTCACATGCCAGCGCACTTCGCCATACTCGGCCGTGCGGCGGGTTTTGGCCTTCACGGTCAGGCGCACCTTCATGCTGTCGCCCGCTTCGACCGGTTTCATGAAGCGCAGGTTGTCCAGCCCGGTATTGGCCAGCACGGGGCCTTCGTTGGGTTCGACAAACAGGCCTGCCGCGAAGCTGAGCAGCAGGTAGCCATGCGCCACGCGATCCGGGAAGAACGGGTTTCGTTTCGCCGCCTCGCTGTCCATATGCGCATAGAACGTGTCGCCGGTGAACTGGGCGAAATGCTCGATATCGTCCAGTGTGATCTGGCGCGATGTCGTGTGCAGGGTCTGCCCGATGGCGAGCTCGCCGAATTTGCGGGTGAATGGGTGGGCGGGGCCTGTAACCTCGGTCGCACCCGGCACCCAGCGGCCTCCGATGGCGGTCAGGATATCGGGGCTGCCCTGAATGGCCGTGCGCTGCATGTAGTGAAGCACACCGCGCACGCCGCCCATTTCCTCGCCACCACCTGCGCGTCCCGGCCCGCCATGCACCATGTGGGGCAGGGGCGAGCCGTGGCCGGTGCTTTCCTTCATGGACGTTGCATTGTTGAAATATAGCCGTCCGTGAAACGCACCGGCGCCCATCGCGACCTCGCGCGCGACCTCGCCCGATCCGGTGATGACCGAGGCAACCAGAGAGCCTTCGCCCTTGTTTGCAAGGTCAATGGCATGGGCGATGTCGCGATAGCCCATGACTGTCGACACCGGGCCGAAGGCTTCGCATTCGTGGACGGTGGTCGCGGTGTCGGGGCTTTCGCAATGAAACAGCATGGGCTTCACGAAGGCACCTGTATCCACGTCGCCCGCGAAATCGGTGTCATCGGGGTTGCCGTAAACCAGTTTGCATTCCGTTCCGATCGCGGCGGCTTTCTGCAACACGTCAGCCTTTTGGTCAGCCGAGACCAGCGCCCCCATGCGCACGCCTTCGGCGCGCGGGTCGCCGATCACGGTCTTGTCCAGACGTGCCGACAGCGCCGTGATCACGTTCTGCACTTGCCCTTCGGGTGCGATGATCCGACGGATCGCGGTGCATTTCTGCCCCGCCTTCGCGGTCATCTCGCGGTGCACTTCCTTGATGAACAGGTCAAACTCCGGTGTGTCCGGGGTCACGTCCGGGCCAAGAATCGACGCGTTCAGGCTGTCCTGCTCGGCCACGAACCGGACCGAGTTTCGCAGGATGTTCGGGTTCGAGCGCAGCAGGGATGCGGTCTGGGCAGAGCCTGTGAAGCTGACCACGTCCTGCGGGCCAAGCCGATCCAAGAGATCACCCGTGCCGCCCGCGATCAGTTGCAGCGCCCCTTCGGGCAGGATACCGCTGTCCAGCATGATACGCACCGCGGCCTCGGTCACATAGCTGGTGGCGGTGGCGGGTTTCACGATGGCGGGCATACCGGCCAGAAGCGTCGGGGCAAGCTTTTCCAGCATACCCCAGACCGGGAAGTTGAAGGCGTTGATATGCACGGCAACCCCTTGCAGGGGCGTGGCGATATGCATGCCAAGGAAGGTGCCATTGCGGGAAAGCTGTTCAATATCGCCGTCGATGTAAACCTGCCCGTCCGGCATCTCGCGACGGCCCTTGGAGGCGAAGACAAACATCGTGCCCACGCCGCCATCAATGTCGATCATGTGGTCCGATTGCGTGGCGCCGGTGTCAAAGCTGAGGTCATAAAGCGCCTGCTTGTGCTCGCCCAGATGCACCGCCAGTGCCTTCAGCATCTTGGCGCGGTCGTGAAAGCCCATGGCGCGCAGGGCAGGGCCACCGATCTTGCGCCCATAGTCGATCATCGCCTGCATATCCAGGTCGGCCCCGCCAGCCTGGGCAAGTGGCAGGCCCGTGATGGCCGATGCAATAGGGCGGGCGTTCGGGCCGGGGGCAATCCATTGGCCAGCCGCGAAGCTGGAGACTTTCATCAGGGTCATGTCTTGTCCTTTGTTCGCGTCTTCGGGTTGGCGGCGGTCAGGGCGCGCTCAAACCCAGCTTGTTCAGGGCGGTTGCCGATGCGGCTTCCCATTCTTCGCGCAGTTCCGCATTGGTCGAATGGCGCAGCCCATAGGCCTGCAACTGACCCGCGCGGGTCGAGACATCCTTGCCGAAGCTCGCCGCCACGCGCGGCCACCAATAGGCGATGCTGGCTTGCAGGTCGGCCTTGTCGGCGCCCGTCTGGATCAAGCGCTCGATCCCTTCGGCGGCAAGCTCGGCATGGCGCGCTTCGACCGGGGCGATGGCGCGGAAGGCGTCGGCCAAGGGGGCATAGGACACGCGCTTGAACTCGCCCATCTGCACACCAACGGCCAGCCCCATCAGAAGGTTCATCACCACCGCGTCGGCCCAGCCATGCATCGGATAGTTGAACACGGCCAGCCGCATGTCCGTGTCGGTGCGGGTCGTGCCGATGTCCGCGTCACGCTCCAGCCGGTCCGTCCATGGATGGTGATTGGCATAGCGCGCGGTGTTCGCCCCGAACTCGCCCATGATCGTCAGCACCTTGTCGGCATTGTCGGTCTTTTCCAGCACGATCTTGGCGGCCGCGATCCGTTCCTTGATGCCGGGGCCCTCATTGATGATGTCGGCAAAGCCTGCCGCGCCCGCCAGGGCACTGTCCACGAAGGTGGCCATCAGTCGCATCAACTCGGCGCGATAGCGCGCGGGCACGTTTTCCGGCGATGTCAGGACCCCGCCCTGGGCGAGGTAGTCTGTGATACTCATCTCGGTCATTCGGGGGCTCCTTACTGGTCGTAATCGACAATCACCTTGCCGGAACGGACATAGGACTGGCAGGACAGGACATAACCTTTTTCGACCTCGTAATCCTCAAGCGCGTGGTTGGTCTGCATCTCGACCTCGCCTTCGATCACCTTGCAGCGGCAGGTCGAACAGACCCCCGCCTTGCAGGCATAGGGGGCGTCGATGTCATTGGCGAGCGCTGCGTCGAGGATCGAGGTCTGGGCGTCCATGGTGATGGTGCGGCGTGACCCGTCCATCGAGATCACGGCCTCGATCCCGTCACCCGCGACCGCGGCTTTGCTGGTGGCTTTCTTCGCGGCCCGCCCCGGTTGGGACGAGGCGAAAAGTTCGAACTTAATCTGGGCGTCATCCAGCCCGTGCGCACGCAGCGCGCGGGCGATGCCCAGCATCATCGGTTCAGGGCCACATATGAAGGCCGTATCGACCGCCTTGATGTCGATCCAGCTTTTGAACAACTGGGCGCATTTCGCTTCGTCCACCAACCCGGTGAACAGGTCGATTTCCTGCGCATCGCTTTCCAGAACATGGATCACGTTGAAACGGCCCATATAGCGGTTCTTGAGGTCTTCCAGTTCCTCGCGGAACATGATGGTGGTCACGGCCTTGTTGGCATAGACCAACGTGAACTGGGCGTCGGGTTCGCGGGCAAGGGCGGTCTTGATGATCGACAGCACGGGCGTGATGCCGGACCCGCCGGCAAACCCCAGATAGTGGCGGTCCAGATCCGGGGCCAGAGGCACGAAGAAATTGCCCATGGGTGACATGGCTTCAATGGTATCGCCCGCTTTCAGATCCTCGTTGGCCCAGGTCGAGAACGCCCCACCGTCGACGCGTTTGATGCCGACCTGAAGCTTGCCATCGTCCAGCCCCGAACAGATCGAGTATGACCGGCGCAGCTCCTGCCCATCGAATTTGCGCCGGAATGTCAGGTATTGGCCCTGCGTATAATCAAATGCGTCGGGTTCGTCCGGGGTCAGCGTCACGACAACCGCATCGCGGATCGTTTTCTGGATGTCGGTCACTTTAAGCGTATGAAAGCGCGCCATGGGGCCTCCTAGATGCACTTGAAATAGTCGAAGGGTTCAAGACAGTCGCGGCATCGCCACAGGGCCTTGCAGGGGGTCGAGCCGAACTGGCTGGTGCGTTCCAGATCATGGCCGCCACAATTGGGGCAGCGATCCGGTTCGCCCTTGGGTGAGGGCGGCGCGATGCCGAATTTCTCCAGCGCCGCCTTACCTTTATCGGTCAGCCAATCGGTGGTCCACGGGGGCGACAACTGGGTTTCCAGCTTCAGCTTTTCGATCCCGTGGTCGCGCAGCGCGGTTTGGATATCAAGGTTGATAACCGATGTGGCCGGGCAGCCGGAATAGGTCGGGGTCACGGCGACATGCAACATGTCACCTTCCCACCGGACATCGCGGATGATGCCCAGATCGACCAGCGAGATCACCGGGATCTCGGGGTCGGGCACCTGATCCAGCCAGTCCCAGACGGTATCGACGGATGGATGGGTCATATCACCACGTCGCACCCGGATAAGCGCGTTGCAGCCATTGCATCTGCGTCAGCAGGTGGCCCAGATGTTCGGTGTGCATGTATCCGGTGCGCCCGCCCTTGTGGTGGAACACGTCTGTCGGCACGGTCAGGGTGGCCTTGCGCAGCACATCCCTCACCAATGCGTCATAGTCTTCACGCAACGATGCCGGGTCGGGGGCGATGCCTGCCTTGGTCATGGCCGCGTCCACCGCGTCGCCATCGAACATCTCGCCGACATAGGGCCAGAGGTAATCCAGCGCGGCTTGCATCCTTGCGTGGCTTTCCTCGGTCCCATCGCCCAGACCGATCACCGTGTCGCCTGAGCGTTCGACGTGATAGGCCACCTCTTTCGCTGCTTTCGCGGCGATCTCGGCAACACGCGCGTCGGTGCTTTGGGTCAGGTGTCCCAGCATGATCTGCGACCACGCGTCGTAAAGGAACTGGCGCATCAGGGTCTGGCCGAAATCGCCGTTGGGCAGTTCGCACAGCAGGACATTGCGGAAATCCCACGCATCGCGCAGGAAGGCCAGATCGTCTGCCGTGCGGCCTTTGCCTTCAACCTCACCGGCCAGACCCAGCCACATTTGCGTCTGGCCAATGAGGTCCAGCGCCGTATTTGCCAGCGCGATATCTTCTTCCAGCACCGGGGAATGGCCGCACCATTCGCTGACGCGGTGGCCAAGGATCAGGCTGTTGTCGCCCAGCCTGAGCAGGAATTCGAAAAGAGCGTCGTTATCGGCCATCACATATGCCCCACATCTTCAGGGATGTCGAAGAAGGTCGGGTGACGATAGACCTTCGAATTGGACGGCTCGTAAAGCGGACCTTTCTCTTCGGGGGACGAGGCCGCGATATGCACCGCTTCCACAACCCAGATCGACACGCCTTCGTTGCGGCGGGTGTAAACGTCGCGGGCGTTCTTGATCGCCATCTCGGCATCCGGGGCGTGCAGGCTGCCCACATGACGATGGTTCAACCCGTGCTGACCGCGGATGAAAACTTCCCAAAGGGGCCATTCCTTGCTCATCTGATCTCTCCTTATTCGGCGGCTGTGCGCGCGGCTGATGTCTTGCGCGCATGGGCCAGAAGTCCGTCGCGCACCCACGCGCCGTCTTCCCACGCGGCCACGCGGGCCTCCATCCGGTCGACGTTGCAGGGGCCTTTGCCCTTGATGACATTGAAAAACTCGGTCCAGTCCGGTTCCGAGAAATCGTGCGCGCCACGTTCCTCGTTCCATTTCAGGTGCTCGTCGGGGATGGTCAGGCCAAGATACTTTGCCTGCGGAACAGTCTGGTCGACAAAACGCTGGCGCAGCTCGTCATTGGTATCGATCTTGATCTTCCACGCCAGCGACTGCGCCGAATGCACACTATCCTTGTCCGAAGGGCCGAACATCATCAGCGACGGATACCAGAAACGGTTCAGCGCATCCTGTGCCATTTTCCGTTGCGCATCAGAGCCTTGCGCCATCTTCATCATGATGTCATAGCCCTGGCGCTGGTGGAAGCTTTCTTCTTTGCAGATGCGGATCATCGCGCGGGAATAGGGGCCATAAGAGGTGCGTTGCAGCGGCACCTGGTTCATGATCGCTGCGCCGTCCACCAGCCAGCCCACGGCGCCGATATCTGCCCAGTTCAGGGTGGGGTAGTTGAAGATCGAGGAATACTTCATCCGGCCCGACAGAAGTTCTTCGGTCAGTTCGTCACGGGTAACGCCCAGCGTTTCAGCGGCACAGTAAAGGTACAGTCCGTGACCGGCTTCGTCCTGCACCTTGGCCAGCAGGATCGCTTTGCGTTCCAACGTGGGCGCGCGGGTGATCCAGTTGCCTTCGGGAAGCTGGCCGACAATCTCGGAATGGGCATGTTGACCGATCTGGCGGATCAGGGTTGCGCGATAGTCATCCGGCATCCAGTCCTTCGGTTCGATCTTCTCGTCACGGTCCACGCGATCCTGAAAATTCCGTTCGTCGTCAGACATTTCCTCACGGGTCTTCACGCCCGTGCCTGCGGTTTTTACCAATTGCGCATACATGGTCAGATCCTTTCCAGAATAAGGGCAACGCCTTGGCCGACGCCGACGCACATGGTGCAGAGCGCATAGCGCCCGCCGGTGCGTTTCAGTTGATAGGCCGCCGTCAGAACAAGCCGTGCGCCCGACATGCCCAGCGGGTGGCCAAGCGCGATGGCGCCACCGTTCGGGTTCACGCGAGGGTCGTCATCAGCAACGCCAAGTTCGCGTAATGTGGCAAGACCTTGGGCCGCAAAGGCTTCGTTCAATTCTATCACATCCATCTGGTCGATGGTTAGCCCAGCTTTTGCCAAAACCTTGCGGCTGGCTGGAACTGGCCCAATGCCCATGACACGGGGTGGCACGCCAGCGGCGGCCATTCCGACCACGCGGGCCATCGGGGTCAGGTTGTTGTTGGCGGCGGCGGCTTCGGACGCCACCAGCATCGCAGCGGCCCCATCGTTCACGCCTGAGGCATTGCCCGCCGTCACTGTCAGGTTGGGCCCGTTCACGCCCTTGAGGCCCGCCAGCTTTTCAGCCGTGGTGCCGGGGCGGGGGTGTTCGTCGGTGTCCACCACGATCGGGTCGCCCTTGCGCTGCGGGATCGTGACCGCGACGATCTCATCCGTGAATATCCCGGCGTCGTGCGCAGCGGCCCAACGGGCCTGGCTTCGAGCGGCAAAAGCGTCCTGATCTTCGCGGCTTACGGCGTATTCTTCAGCCACGTTGTCAGCCGTTTGTGGCATCGAATGCGTGCCGTATGACGCCTCCATCTTCGGATTGACGAAACGCCAGCCGATGGTGGTGTCATAGACCGCATTGGCGCGGGTAAAGGCGCTGGTCGCCTTGGGCATCACGAAGGGCGCGCGGCTCATGCTTTCGACACCACCGGCGATGCAAAGGTCATAATCCCCCGCCTTGATCCCGCGTGCCGCCATGCCAACCGCATCCATGCCCGAGGCACATAGACGGTTGATCGTGGTGCCCGGCACATCCACCGGCAACCCGGCCAGAAGCGCGGCCATACGCGCCACGTTGCGGTTGTCTTCGCCCGCCTGATTGGCCGATCCATAGATCACATCATCGACCGACGCCCAATCCACATCCGGGTTGCGTGCGATCAGCGCGGCGATGGGCAGGGCGGCCAGATCGTCCGCCCGCACGGGTGACAGGGCACCACCGTATCGCCCGATTGGGGTGCGAACAGCGTCGCAAATCAGTGCGTCCATGTGGTCCTCCCTGACCTGAAACCGCGCCAACTAAAGCTGACCGTTTGGTCGATAATATGCGTGACCACGATTCGGGGCAAGAAGATATGTTACAGAAATGCCGCGTCGGCTTGCGGTATGTAACGTGATCAAAACCAGGCAGGATTGGCGGGCCGGGTGAAAGCTCAGAACCCGGATGCTGCGAGCAATGCCAGCCATGCCCATGCTGTCAGGATCGACAACCCGGTGGCCACCAGCACCGTCGTTGCGGCCACGCGTTTGCCCACGCCATAGAGATTGGCGAAAATATAGGCATTGATGCCCGGCGCGGATGCAGCGGTGACGATGGCCGAGCGGAACTGGTCCACATTCAGGTTGAACGCAAGCCCCAGACCCCAGGTGATCGCCGGGTGCAGAAAAAGCGAGACCACGCACAGATAGCTGACGATCCGGGCGTCGCCTTCGGGGCGATAAAGATAAAGCACGCCGCCGAGAGCAAACAGCGCGGTCGGCAGTCCGGCACGCGCCAGCAGGGTCAACGCCTCGATCAGCACGCCGGGCATCGGGATGTGCAACAGGTTTACCGCGAACCCCGCCGCGATTGCCAACACCAGCACGTTTCGCGTCATCGCCCGCACGATCTGGCGAACGGTATCCAAAAGACTGGCGCCCTGTGAACGTGCGATTTCCATCGCGGTGATCCCGATTGCATAACAGATCGGCGCGTGGATCGAGATAATGGCATAGTTGCCCGCCAGCGCATCGGGGCCGAAGGCGCGTTCGGTGATCGGCAGGCCCAGCAACAGGGAATTGGAGAACAAGGTCACGAAGCCGAAGGCCACCGCATCCGGCCACGGGCGCCGAAACAACAGCCGGGCGCCCAGAAGCCCCGCAAAGAACCCCGAGATCGCACCGGTATAGAAACTGCCCAACAGGGCCAGGTCGAACTCGGCCCCCAGATCCAGACGGGCGATGGCAAGAAACAACAGGCAGGGAATGGCGACCGATTGCGAAAACCGCATCAGCCCATCGACGGCCTTGTCGTCAAGCACCTGCCGCCAGCGCACCAGATACCCGAACCCGATCACCAGAAAGACGGGCAGGACGATATTGACCAGGGTGCTCATTCAAGCCGCACGCTGATCTTCATTCCGTCATGGGCCGGTGTGATATGGGGCGGGGTTTCGGCATCCAGCGTGGCATGGTCCAGGTCGATATGCATGTTGGTCAGGATGCCTTGCCGGGCGCCGACGCGGTCGATCCATTCCAGCGCCTCGTCCAGATGGAAATGCGTGGGGTGCGGGGTGCGGCGCAACGCATCCAGCACAAAGACATCCAGATCGTCGAGCAGGGGCAACACGTCGTCCGGGATTTCATTTACATCCGGCAGGTAGACAAGGCCGCCGATACGGAACCCAAGCGCGTCCATCAGACCGTGACGCACCTCGAACGGGGTCATGCGGATGTCGCCGCCCGCGCCACTGATCACCACGTCGCCCCTGTCCACGTCAATCGAGTGCAGATCAAGGATCGGTGGATAGTTCGACCCTTCGGGCTGCACGAAGGCATAGCTGAACCGCGACAGAAGGGCGTCCTGGGTGGGGCCGTCCGCCCAGACCGGCAGGCGCCTTTTCATGTTGAACACCACCATACGCAGGTCATCAATGCCATGGGTGTGATCGGCGTGGCTGTGGGTGAACACGACCCCATCCAAAGTGCCGATCCCCGCCGCCAAAAGCTGGTGGCGCATGTCAGGCGAGGTGTCGATCAGGACGCGTGTCACGCCCCCATCGTCACCGGTCCGGGTGACAAGGGCCGAGCAGCGGGTGCGGGTGTTTTTGGGGTTGGTCGGGTCGCAATCGCCCCAGTGACCGCCCAGTCGCGGGACCCCCCCGGACGAGCCGCATCCAAGTATCGTGAAGTCGATCTTTGCCATTATGCTTGCGCCCCATAGGTGGCGGCCTTTGAAAACAGCCGGTCGAAATTCGCTTGCGTTTGCGCCGCGAAATCCTCGTAGGACAGGCCATATATCCCGGCCCCGACCTTGGCGGTGTGGGCCGTATAGGCGGGTTCATTGCGCCGACCGCGATGGGGCGGCGGTGCCAGATAGGGGGCATCGGTTTCGACCAGAATGCGGTCGACCGGGGCGGCGGCGAAGATGTCGCGCACATCCTGGCTGCGCGGGAAGGTGGCGATGCCCGACATCGACAGATAAAAGCCCAGATCCAGCGCCGCACGCGCAAGTCCGGCACCCGAACTGAAACAGTGCATTACACAGGAATAGGCGCCGTTTGCGTGTTCTTCGGTCAGGATGCGGGCCATATCCTCGTCCGCGTCACGCGCATGGATGATCAGGGGCAGGCGGGTCCGGCGTGCAGCCTCGATATGAATGCGAAGGCTTTCGATCTGCACGTCGCGGCTGTCGGCGGTATAATGATAATCCAGCCCGCTTTCGCCGATGCCGACGAATTTCGGGTGCGCGGCCAATGCGACCAGTTCGTCCACGGAAACCATCGGTTCGGAGGCGACGCTCATCGGGTGGGTGGCGGCAGCGAAGAACACCGGGTCATGGGCTTCGGCGATGCTGCGGACCTGTTCCAGATTGGCCATCTTGGTGCAGATCGTCACCATGCGCGTCACGCCGGCGTCGGCGGCGCGGGCGATCACCTGATCCAGCTCGCCTTCGAAATCCGGGAAATCCAGATGGCAATGGCTGTCGGTAATCCGGGGCGTGCTCATAGGGGGCGTCCTTGCCTCAGGCGGCTTGACGCGCCGCCGTGTCGTTGATCCTGAAAACCATATCAAGGATGAGCGCGGCAGGGTCAAGGTTCACGGCCCGACCGTGCCCGGCGCGTGCTGACAGCTCCTGTTGCAAACCGGCCCAGGCGCGGGCGGCATCCGGGCCGGGCGAAAGCCGGGCAAGGCAGGCGGCTTCGCCCGGTGCGGCTTCGGCTTGCGGTGTGAACCCGGCCCCGTGCCGGGCCAGACGGGCCAGGAACAGATCGAACAGGCGCAGGATCAGCTCGAACCGGTCGGCATTTGCCTTACCGACCGCGCTGTTGGCCAGCCGAAGGGCGCGGGGGCGGTCGAATTCCCGCCCTGCCGAGAATATCTCGATCAGCGCGGCATATGTGGCCAGACCGTCAAGATGTTGCAGCCGAAGCGCATCCCCGGCCGATCCCGCCGCCAGTTCGCCCAGCCTGCGCGTATCCTCAGCCGAGGGCGTTTCCTCCAACCCGGCCAAGACCTGCGCCAGATCGTCCGGGGCAAGGGGGGACAGCCGCAATTCGCGGCATCGTGACCGGATTGTCGGCAACAGGCGTGACGGCTGGTGGCTGACCAACAGCAACACGGCCCCCTGCGGCGGTTCTTCAAGCAGTTTCAAAAGCGCATTGGCTGCCGAACTGTTCATCTCGTCCGCCACATCCACGATCACCACACGGCGCCCTCCGCCTGCCGAGGACATCGCGAAGAAATGCTTCAGCTTGCGCACTTCGTCGACAGTGATGTCACCCTTCAGGCGCTTGTTTCGTTCGTCCCAAGGGCGGCGCAACAAAAACAGGCCAGGGTCGGACAGAACCCGCACGCGTCGCGCCACGGGGTGGTCGTCAGGCACATCAAGGCTGGACGGCGCAGGGGCTGCAAACATGCCACCATCGTCCGGCGGTGTGGCCAGCAAGAAGCGCGCGATGCGCCAAGCCAGCGTGGCCTTGCCCACGCCGCGCGGCCCGGTGATCAGCCACCCGTGATGCAACCGATCCGATGTGAACGCCTTCAGGAACGCGGCCTCGGCGGCGTCCTGCCCGATCAGGCGGGTGGCCTCGCGTGGGTGGGGGGCACCTTCGATCCGGTCGGGTTCGGGGATATTGTCGGGGTCCGTGCTCATGCGTCCGAGGTGCTGTTGTTCACGACCGTCCCGGCGATGCCCAGCACATCTTCGGCAACCGTGTCGATGTCGCGGGCGCCGTCGATGACGCGGAAGCGGTCGGGAAACTGCCGGGCAAGGTCCAGAAACCCGGCGCGCATCTTGTGCTGCAACCCGGCGCCGAAATCTTCAAACCGTTCCTCGGTGCCGCCGCGACCCTTGGCGCGGGCCAGACCCATGTCGGGGTCCATGTCGATCAGGAATGTCAGATCGGGTTCGCGCCCGATGACAAGATCGTGCAATTGATCGACCATGTCGCGCAGATCACCGGAACGGGTGCCCTGATAGATGCGCGTGCTGTCGGCAAAGCGATCGGTGATCACGATCTTTCCCGCCGACAGGGCAGGGGCGATCAGCCGTTCCAGATGATCGCGCCGGGCAGCTGTGAACAGCAGAAGCTCGGTCTGGGCCGACCAGCGATCCGGGTCGCCTTCCAGCACCAGGGACCGGATTTCCTCGGCCCCCGGACTGCCGCCCGGTTCGCGGGTCAGGACAACCTCGTGCCCCGCGTCCTGCAACGCTTTTGCCAGCATCCTAGCCTGGGTGGATTTGCCCGAGCCGTCAATGCCTTCGAAACTGATGAAAAGTCCGGCCATCCGCGTGTCAGTTGCTTGTCGGCTCGGCTTCGGGCTGGATTGCGGCGGGAGGGGCGTCATTGCCCATCACCAGCGCGAAGACACGCTCGGCTGCGACGGTCAGGCGCTTGCCGAACCCGGCATTGCCCACACCCTGTTCGGCATAAAGCGGCACGACCGTATCGCTTAACCCGTCACGGCTGATCACCATCTCGGCCAGCTCCTGCCCCTGCGCAATCGGGGCTTCGATCGGGCCGTTCCAGTTTATCGTGGCGGACACGCCTTCGCGCTGCCCGGCGGGGATCAGAAGATCGACATCCTGCGCCGGAACAAGCCCGACCGTGTCGGCAGCGCCGAGCCAGACATCTGCCTCGGCGACCCGTTCCCCGGCCTTTACCGTGGTTTTCATGGTGAACTGCCGGAAGGCCCAGTTGACGATCGCTTCGGCTTCTTCCGCGCGTTCCTTTTCCGAAGACATGCCCGAAATCACGAACACGATCCGGCGATCCCCCTGTCGGGCCGACCCGACCAGCCCGTATCCGGCCTCTTGCGTGTGGCCGGTTTTCAGGCCATCGGCGCCGATGCCAAGCTCCAGCAGCGGGTTCCTGTTGAAACGGTTGTCCGGCGCGCGACCCTTGTAGTGATATTCGGATTGACCGAAATAGTGATAGTAGTCGGGAAGCTCGACGATGATGTGGCGTGCCAGAATGGCAAGATCCTTCATCGACATGCGTTGCATCGGATGCGGCCAGCCCGAGGAGTTTCCGAAGCTCGAATTCTCCATGCCCAGATCACGGGCCCGTTCGGTCATCATGCGGGCAAACGCGTCTTCGGTCCCCGCCAGACCTTCAGCGACCACCACGCAGGCGTCATTTCCCGACTGGACGATGATGCCCTGGATCAGGTCCTCGACCGTGGGCCGGTCGGTCTGTTCCAGGAACATCGTCGAGCCACCAGTTGCCGCAGCCCGTTCCGACACGCCGAACGGTGTGCTCATCGTGACCCGCCCATCTGCCAGCGCCTCAAACAGCAGGTTGACCGTCATCAGCTTGGACATCGACGCCGGGGGCAGGGGGACCTCGGCGTTTTTCTCCATCAGCACCGTTCCAGTATTGATGTCCAGCACATAAGCCGATGCCGCACGGGTATCGAACGCACTGGCCGGCAGGATCGCGGCAGCCAGCATGGTAATCAGGGTCGAGATGAACACAGTCAGACGAAAACACATCGCGGGTGGGTGGCCTTTTATTAGATTAGCCCTTCAGGGCATTAGTTTGAAACGGAATAGGCATCGGTGAAGCCCATCGCGCTGGCTTTCTTCAGCGTTTCCGCGCGTTCTGCTTCGGTGCCGACAGGGCCGATCAGGACACGCCAGAAGGATTTGCCGTCAGATTTTCCGGGTTTTATTGTTGCGGCCAAACCGGCCTTTTGCAATTCGGCGGCGGTTTGTTCGGCGTTGGCTTCGAACGAGAATATGCCAACCTGCACAAAGGGCTTGGACAACGCGCTTGCCTGCGTGGCTTGCGCCGGTTTGGGCGCGGCGGGTTTCGGGGGCGGTGCGGATTTCGCAGATGTCGCTTCGGTTCTGGCAAGGGCGGCCGAGGCCGCCGCGATTGGATCGTCCAGCGAGGATTGTTCGATCTCGGCCGGGGCCTCCAGATCGTCGGTGTCCGGCTCGGGCGTTTCCTCGATCACTTCCTTGCGCAGGGCGGTCACGCTCAACTCCGCCGGGGCACCTGCCAGCATGCCAAGCGCTGCGGCGGCATCCGACGACACCTGGAAACTCGGGCCGGGGATTTCGCGTTCGCGCCGGAACAGGGCGCCGACGACGGATTTGTCGTTGTCCAGATTGCGGATGATCACCCGTTCGGGGTCTTTGGCATCGGGATGTGCCACCCAGATCCCGCCAAGGCTGGGACGACCGTCCCACAACCCCTTTTCCGCAACCTGAAAAATCTCGGGCGCTTCGACATCGCGTTCGCCGCTGCGGTTGCCGCCAGACTTGCCCGAGCTCGCCGATGCCGTGCCTTTGCCAGTGTTTTTCAGGAAACCGGGAAGGTTGGTGTCGTCGCAACCCGAAAGAAACAGTGCGCTGCCCAATACAATGGCCACTTTCAGAGTGGTCTTGCTTGCCATGTCTCGCCCCTAATTGTCATGCGGGCCTGCGCCCGGAACTGCTCTGCTGCCGGGTATCAATCCCGATTAGCCGACAGTCTAACGACACATCGCCCGCGTGAAAAGGCTCTCGCGTAACGCGATCTTATCGTGGGCAAAAACCAGCCCGCGAAAACCTGCTTTCAGAATCGCCCGCCCGCCGCTATCCCTTCCCCTCGTCGGAGGAGTGGCAGAGTGGTTGAATGCACCGGTCTTGAAAACCGACGTAGGTGAAAGTCTACCGTGGGTTCGAATCCCACCTCCTCCGCCAGCCCATGCACTCCGGCAGGAAGTATGCACCGGGAAAGAAAGCGGCCGGCTAGCCCCAGAACGTCACTGCCTGCGAGCCCCCTTGGACTTGGTGTCTTCCAGGACTTTAACCGCACCGCTTTTGGGCGTGTTCAGAACATTTGATCGAGCAGGCCAAAGTCCTTGCGTCCTTTCCTTCATGTCGTTTCAGTCGCTTCGACATGCGGCCCGCCGGGATGGTCTGCGTGGCTGGGTCTCAGGGCGCCAGTATCCTTACACGTTCCTCCTGAAGCCGGGTGGAAAGCGGTGCCGACGGTGGTCGGTCGCTGATAAGAGCGTCGATCTCGTCCAGCTTGGCGACTCGTGACATATGGGTCTGCCCGAACTTGCTGGCATCAATCAGGAAATGGCTGCTGCGACTTTGCCGCATCATGGCGCGCTTGACCGCACTGAACCCGGTGACCGCTTCGGTGACGCCGACCTCGCTTAACCCCGCAGCGCCGATGAAACACGCATCGACATTGTAACCTGCCAGGTAATCGCAGGTTTCGGTGCCGACAACCGCGGCTTCGCGTGGCAGGTATTCACCCGGGGCCAGACGAACGTCGGTGGCAGGGCTTTGCCCAAGGATCATCGCCACTTGCAGGCTGTTGGTGATTACCGTGACATGGGTCTGTGCGAAGGCAAGGAAGCGGGCAAACTCCATGGTCGTCGCCCCGGCATCGACCATGATCGAGGACCCTTCGGCGACCAGCGATGCGGCGAAGCGGCCAAGATGTTCACGTTCGGCAACACGTTCGTTTCGCCGCTCGTCAAGATCGCGATGAGCGCCCGGATGCCGCGCCGACGCACCACCATGGGCGCGGTGCAACAGCCCTTCGCGCCCGAGGTCTTCGATGTCTCGGCGCACCGTTTCCGTGGTGACACCGAATTGCTTGGCCAGTTCGGCAACCCTGACATGCGGCTTGAGCTTCAGTTCCAGCAGGATCTGTTCGTGCCGTTCCTGTTTCTTGTAGCGCCGTGTGGTCACCATCCCCAAGCTCCTTGCCAGATCACCATGCAGATCGTCATGATGCTGTCGCTTATCAGAATGACTTTGGATTTCCAAAATTTCCAGAGAATTTATCTTGCATATCGCAGATATCAATGGTGTCATCACCTTCGGCTGACCCGGTTCGCCGGATGCAGACAGGAAAATTTGGGAGGATAAGACATGCTTGGAAAAACAGCATTGGGAACGACGTTTCTGGCAGCAATCGCCCTGGCGGCGGGGGCGGCTTTCGCGCAGGACACCGAAGAGATGGCCGCGCTTGACAGTCAATATACCGACGCGGACGGCGATCTTGTGGCTGACGCGCCCGCAGATGCGAATGCGCTGAAAAACCCCGATACGCTGGTGTTTGCCTATACGCCGGTGGAAGATCCGGCCATCTATGAAGATATCTGGAACCCGTTCATCGAACATCTTGAAGAGGTGACGGGCAAGGATGTGCAGTTCTTCGCGGTGCAGTCGAACTCGGCCGAGGTCGAGGCGATGCGCTCGGGCCGGTTGCATATTGCCGGATTTTCAACCGGTCCCACGCCCTTTGCCGTGAACCTTGCAGGGGCGGTGCCCTTTGCGATCATGGGCAGCGAAGATGGCCAGTTCGGCTACAAGCTGCAGATTTACACCCAAGCCGACAGCGATATCAAAGAAGTGCCCGATATGGCGGGCAAGCGCATCGCGCATACCTCGCCGACATCGAATTCGGGCAACCTTGCGCCGCGGGCCCTGTTCCCGGCGCTGGGGGTGGTGCCGGATCAGGATTACGACGTGACCTATTCGGGGTCGCATGACCAGTCGATGCTTGGCGTCGTGGCGGGCGATTACGATGCGGCGCCCGTGGCGTCCGAGGTGGTCGACCGGATGGCGGAACGTGGTCTTTACGATCCCGCGGAAGTTCGTATCGTTTGGGAAAGCGACCCGTTCCCGACCACCTCTTACGCCTATGCGCATGATCTTGCGCCCGAATTGAAAGAGAAGATCAAGGAAGCCTTCTTCAGCTTTGATTTCGCGGGCACCGCGCTGGGTGAAGAGTTCACCGGCGTCAGCAAGTTCATCCCGATCACCTATAAGGATCAGTGGAAAGTGATCCGCCAGATCCAGAAGGCAAACGGCGTCGAATACACGCCCGAAGGCCTGGCGGCGGAATAACACCTGCACGAACAGGGCCGGCGTCACCGCGTCGGCCCTTTCAAGGAGTCATTACATGTTGAAAATCACCGACCTGGTCAAACGATATGGCAAGGGCAATCCGGTTCTGAAGAACCTTGACCTGACCATCGAAGGCGAAAGTGTCGTGTCCATCATCGGGTCGTCCGGGGCCGGGAAATCGACGCTTCTGCGTTGTATCAACCGGCTGGTCGAACCGACCTCGGGCAGTATCGAGCTGAACGGAACCGAGCTGACCAGCCTTCACGGGCGCGACCTGCGCACAGCCCGGCGCAAGATCGGGATGGTGTTCCAGGGGTTCAATCTGGTCGATCGGTTGACGGTCATGGAAAACGTCCAGTCCGGGCGGCTTGGCTATATCTCGACCTGGTCGGCCGTGATGCGCCGGTATCCGAAAGAGGACATCCGCCGTGCCTATGAGTTGATGGAGCGGGTCGGCATCGCACATTATGCCAACAAGCGTGCCGACGAACTTTCAGGGGGTGAACGGCAGCGGGTCGGCGTGGTGCGGGCCCTGATGCAGAACCCCGAGATATTGCTGGCCGATGAGCCGACGGCATCGCTTGACCCCAAGACATCCGAGCAGATCATGGGGCTTCTGCGTGACCTGGCAGGCGAACTGAAGCTGCCGGTGCTGATCAACATACACAACGTGACCGAGGCCAAGATCTATACCGACCGGATCGTGGGAATGCGTTATGGCCGGATCATCTTCGACGATGTGCCGGACAAGCTGGATCAGGAGGCGATGGACCAGATCTATTCCGGCAGCCCCCATGCAGACCGCAGCGAAGACATGAAAGAAGCGTCATGAGCCAAGTCCCCGACACCTGGCGCAAGCCACCTTTCATCGCCAACCGCTGGCTTCGCTGGGCGGTGTATCTTGGTGTGGTCAGCTATGTCGTCTGGGTGGGGGCAAGCCTGCCCGTCAACTGGGCGCGGGTCGCGGATGGGATCGGTCGGGCACAGCGTATCTTTGGCGGGGCGTTCCCGCCCAGCTTCGAGCGGAGCGGGCTGCTGATCGACGGATTTCTGGAAAGCCTGAAGATCGCGCTTCTGGCAACGGCGGGCGGGGTGGCCCTGTCGATCCCGATTGCCTTCATGGCTGCGCGCAACATCGCACCGCTGCCGATCTATTATCTCGGGCGCGCGATCATCATCATCGCGCGCAGCTTTCACCCGGTGATCGTTGCGATCATCTTCGTGAAGGCGGTGGGGTTCGGACCGTTCGCCGGGGTTCTGACGCTGATCGTGTACTCGATCGGCTTCGTCGCCAAGATGCTGGCCGAGCGGATTGAAGAGATCGACTTCGGTCAGGTCGAGGCCATGCGCGCCGCCGGTGCGCCCTATCTGTCGACCCTGGTCTATGCGATTTTCCCGCAGATCATGCCGCGCCAGATCGGCCTGTCGATCTATCAGCTCGATTCGAACCTGCGCGCGTCGGCCGTGGTGGGGATCGTGGGGGCTGGCGGGATCGGGGCGACGCTGGCCAATGCCTTCGGGCGGTATGACTACGATTTCGCCCTGGCCATCACCATCGTCATCGTTGGCGCGATCCTGATCTCGGAAGGGGTCAGCGGCATGATAAGGAAGCGTATCGGATGAGCACGATAGCCGAAAAATTCGGTCGTGAGGACTGGTCCCGCTTCACACCGAAGCAACGGATGCAGCGATATGCGGCTTTTGCCTTCTGCGCGCTGGCGCTTGGCTGGGCGCTTGGCTCGATCGACGTGATCTGGGCCTGGGTCTGGGACGCGCCCGAGCAGATGGGCGACCTGCTGGGCCGGATGTATCCGCCCGATCCCAGTAATCTTGGCGACATCCTGCTTGTGCTGCTGGAAACAGTGAACATCGCAACCTTTGCAACGGCCCTTGGTGTGATGATGTCTCTGCCGGTGGCCTATCTGGCGGCACAGAACACCACCCCCAATCGCGCGACCCTGTGGTTCGGGCGCTTGATCCTCGTCACCTCGCGATCCGTCAACACGATCATATGGGCGCTGCTTTTCGTGGCGATCTTCGGCCCCGGCGTGGTCGCGGGCATATTGGCGATCATGTTTCGGTCGATCGGGTTCATCGGCAAGCTGCTGGGCGAAGCCATTGAAGAGATCGACAAACGCCCGGTCGAGGCGCTGGAAGCAACCGGGGCCTCCCGTTTCAAGGTGATCGTCTATGCGATCATTCCGCAAGTGATGCCAACCTTCTGGGCCGTGGCGATCCTGCGGTGGGATATCAACCTGCGGGAATCGACCGTGCTGGGGCTGGTGGGGGCTGGCGGGATCGGTATCATCCTGCAAGGTGCCATCGACACATTCAACTGGCCCGAGGCCGCGACGGTTCTGCTGGCCATCCTGGCCCTTGTGGTGTTGGGAGAGGTCGTTTCGGCCTTCCTGCGCCGCCGTATCCTTTGAACCGGGTGATGACGACCGACGCCACCACCGCGTTCGACGCGTATCTGTCGGTGCGCCATCGCCTGCCGTCGGCAGCGTTCGATGCCGGTTGCGCCACCGCACCGTCACTGGAGGTGATTGCCGATCCGTTCGACCTGATCCTGCTGGATGCTTACGGCGTTCTGAACGTGGGCGAACGCCCGATTGACGGGGCGGCGGAAAGGATCGCGGCGTTGCGGGCCATGGGCAAGCAGGTCATGGTCGTGTCAAACTCGGCCGGATATCCCAAGGCGCGGATGATGGCGCGCTATGCTCGTCTGGGCTTTGATTTCACGCCTGACGAGGTCGTCACGAGCCGCGAGGCAATGCTGGCCTATCTGGCTGACCTGCCCGGCAGGCGGTGGGGCATGATGCTGAATGCCGCCAACGGCACCGATGACCTTGATGCGCTCGATGCCCATGTTCTGGGCGATGACCCCGCCGATTACGATACGGCCGAGGGCTTCCTGCTGGTCGGGTCCGACGGCTGGACGGACGCGCGCCAGGCCATGTTGGAGATGTCGTTGCGCGCAAATCTCCGGCCAGTGGTCGTCGGAAACCCCGATATCGTGGCCCCGCGCGAGGACGGCCTGTCGCGCGAACCCGGATATTTCGCACATCGGCTGGCCGATCTCTGCGACGTCGAACCGCGTTTTCTGGGTAAACCGTTTGGCGAGATTTACGAGCTTGCCCTGGCACGCCACACCCCGCCAGTGCCGCCAGATCGTGTGCTGATGGTGGGGGACACCTTGCACACCGACGTTCTGGGGGGGCGCCATATGGGGTTTGCCACGGCACTGGCGATGGATCATGGCTTGCTGGCCGGGATGAATGCCGCCGACGCGGTGCGCCGTTCCGCCATTGCACCGGATTTCATCATCGACAGAATCTGACATTTAAGCGCAATCCGGGATCGAACCGCCGCCCGCAGGCCCCGCCGACAGGCCGCTGTTGCGGTTTATTGCTGGCCCATCCCCGATAATGTGGACTTTTCGTGACATTCCCAGTGTGGTAGCCACTCAGCCAACCAGATGGAGGCTTGCCCGTTGTTGGATCTTACTCATGTTCGCACCGTTCTGTCCGAACACTATGACCTGTCGCCGTCGGCCGATCTGGCCGGGGACATGCAGGACATCTATGCGCGTATGGATCGGGTGGTCACGCCGCCGGATTTTGCGACCTTTGCCCCGTATATCAAAGCGATCAACGCGCTGAAAAAAGAACGGAACGCGGTGATCCTTGGGCATAACTACATGACGCCTGAGATTTTTCACGGCGTGTCGGATTTCGTGGGCGACAGCTTGCAACTGGCGATGAAGGCCAGCGATGTCGAAGCGGATGTGATCGTCCAGGCGGGCGTGCATTTCATGGCCGAGACCTCGAAAATCCTCAGCCCCGAAAAGATCGTGCTGATGCCGGACATGGAAGCCGGGTGTTCGCTTGCCGAAAGCATCACCGCCGACGGGATCGACGAAATGCGCGCCAAATATCCCGGCGCACCGGTCGTGTCCTATGTGAACACCACGGCCGAGGTGAAAGCGGCATCGGACATCTGCTGCACCTCGTCGAACGCGGTGCAGATCGTGAATGCGATGGACAGCGACACCGTGATCATGACACCCGACCAGTATCTGGCGCAAAACGTGGCCAATGAAAGCCACAAGAACGTGGTCTATTGGCCCGGCTCGTGCATCGTGCACGAACAATACACCGCGCAAGACCTTCGCGATTTCCGGGAATGGAACCCCGGCACCAAGCTGATTGCGCATCCCGAATGCACACCCGATGTGGTGGCCGAGGCGGATTTTTCCGGCTCGACCAGCGGGATCCTGAAATATGTGACTGACACGAAGCCCGAAAAGGCGATGCTGATCACCGAATGCTCGATGGCGTCGAACATCGCGGACGAACTGCCCGAGGTCGAGTTCGTCGGCCCGTGCAACATGTGCCCCTACATGAAGAAGATCACGTTGGAGAAGATCCTTTATGTTCTGCACACGATGGAAGGACAGGTCGAGGTTGATCCAGAGGTGGCGGTCAAGGCCCGCAAGTCGGTTCAGGCGATGATTGACCTGTCGCGCAAGCTGGGGCTTTGACCCTGCGATGCAATCCGTCGTCACCGATCGTGTCATCATTGTCGGGGCCGGTCTGGGTGCGCTTTACGCGGCCCTGAAGCTGGCGCCACATCCGGTGGTAATGATCTCGCCCGAGGTGTTGGGCGAAGGGGCAAGTTCGGCCTGGGCCCAGGGCGGGGTTGCGGCCGCGATGGACCTTGCCGACAGTCCCGAAAGCCATGCCGAGGATACGGTGAAGGCCGGGGCCGGAACCGTTGACCCCACGGTTGCTGACCTCGTGACCCGGGAAGCACGCGACTATATCCTTGATCTGACCACGCTGGGCACGCCGTTCGACCGAACCGACGATGGCGGTTATGTGCTGTCCCGAGAAGCCGCCCACAGCTTTGCGCGGGTGGTGCGGGTCAAGGGCGATCAGGCAGGCGCGCAGATCATGGCGGCGCTGATTGCGCAGGTGCGCGAAACCCCGTCGATCCAGGTTCTGGAAGGCACCATGGCCCGCGATCTTGAGGTGACGGGGGGGCGGGTGACTGGGGTTGTCATTCAAGAGGCCGATGACGGACGCTCGGGCCCGGTCCTGTTGCGCGGGGCTGCGGTGCTGCTGGCGGGCGGGGGATCGGGTGGGCTGTATGCCCTGACCACCAATCCACCGCGCATTCGTGGGCAGGTGATCGGCATGGCCGCACGGGCAGGGGCCCTGATCGCCGATGCCGAGTTCGTGCAATTCCACCCCACCGCGATGGATGTGGGCGAAGACCCCGCACCGCTGGCGACCGAGGCCCTGCGCGGTGAAGGGGCGATCCTGATCAACAAGCACGGCACCCGGTTCATGCAGGCCATCCACCCGGATGCCGAGCTTGCCCCGCGCGACATCGTGGCCCGCGCGATCTTTTCCGAAGTCCAGGCAGGAAATCGCCCCATGCTGGACACCCGCGCGGTGCTGGGGGAACGGATCAAGGACATGTTCCCGTCTGTCGCCACATACTGCGCGCGCAATGGCATTGACCCGGCGAAAGAGCCGATCCCCGTGGCCCCCGCCGCGCATTACCACATGGGCGGTATCGCCACCGATACGCAGGGATGCGCAACCCTTGCGGGCCTCTGGGTTTGTGGCGAGGCGTCATCGACCGGGCTGCACGGTGCCAACAGGCTGGCCTCGAACGGACTTCTGGAAGCCCTGGTGTATGCCCGTATCTGCGCCGAAGGGATCGCGGCAACAATGCCCGAGGGTTCGGATGCCACGCCTTTGCAGATCAGCTTCCCTGATGGCGGGACGCCGCCTGTCGCCGATGCGGTGCAGGACTTGCGCCAGACCATGACCCAATATGTCGGGGTCGTGCGGGATCGGGCCGGATTGACAAAGGCGTTGCAGAAGATCGCTGCGCTTGAGGCGGCCAATGCAAACAGCCCGTCCTTCATGAACATGTGCGCAACTGCGACCTTGATTGCCGCCGGAGCGCTGATCCGTGAAGAAAGCCGGGGCGCGCACGAGCGGTCCGATTTCCCCGAGACCACCGAAGGGCCGGGCCAGCGGTCTGAAATGTATCTGTCCGATGCGCTCGCCATCCGGGCGCAGGCTTGCAAGGAGTTGTCATGAGTTTTTCCATCGAGTTTGCAACCGTCCCCGATCTTGTTTTGGAACCCATGGTCCGAAACGCGTTGATGGAGGATCTGGGCAGCTATGGCGATGTGACCACGCGCGCCGTGATCCCGGCGGGCACCACCTATGATGCCCGTTTGAACGCACGCGAAGATGCGGTTGTGTCAGGGATGCAGGTGGCGGCGATTGCGTTTCGGCTGGTCGATCCTTCGCTTGAGATCATCACCCATATCGGCGATGGGCAGCCCTGCCGGAAGGGCGACGCGCTGATGACCATCAAAGGGTCGGCGGCGTCGATCCTGTCTGGTGAGCGGGTGGCGCTGAACTTTGCCGGGCGGCTGACCGGCATCGCGACCAAAACCGCAGGCTTCGTGGCGGAAACCAAGGGGACCGAGGCCCGCGTGACCTGCACGCGCAAGACCACGCCGGGTTTGCGTCTGGTCGAAAAACTGGCCGTGCTGCATGGCGGCGGGTTCAACCACCGATACTCCCTGTCCGATGCGATCCTGATCAAGGACAATCACATTGCTGCTGCCGGGGGCGTGCGTCAGGTGCTGGAAGCGACGAAGGCCCATGCCAGCCACATGATGGCGGTCGAGATCGAGGTGGACCGGCTGGACCAACTGGCCGAGGTGCTAAAGGTCGGCGGGGCGTCGGTCGTGTTGCTGGACAACATGGACAACGACATGCTGCGGGACGCGGTGGCCATTGTCGATGGGCGCATGCAGACCGAGGCAAGTGGCAATGTGACGCTCGACCGGATCGCCTCGATCGCGGCGACGGGGGTCGACTATATCTCGTCCGGTGCGCTGACCCATTCGGCGCGCACCATGGATCTTGGGCTGGATTTCTGACGGCCTGGTCGCCTCCGTCCGATCTTTCATTTGCGATTGCGGATGGCGAAGGCCCAGACGGCCACGAACAGCATCACGGCACCGCCTGCAATGAAGGCTGCCCCCACCGTGAACAGGGACGCAATCCATGCGCCGACAAACGGTGCGGACAGAAGCGCAAGGGTGTTCACGGCCTCGCTCAGGGCGGTGATCTGGCCGATTGATTCATCCGAGGTATGGTTCTGGATAATCGTGCGAAACGGGATCACCGCCATCGCCGTGCAGACACCGGCCCCGAAGAAGATCAACAGGAACAAAGGCAAAGCCAGACCGGTGTCGAGCAGTTCGGAAACCCCCAGCCAGCCAATCAGGGCACCGCTTCCCGCCATGGCGAGGGATATGACCAGAAACGGCCGCTTGGGTTCACGACCCATCGCCATGACCGCCGCACCAAGTACGCCACCACCACCGACGCAGGCCAGCGCGAACCCCAGATGGGTTTGCGTGAAAGACAGGTCGCGCGTCAGTGGCGCGATCAGCGTGTCATAGAAGAACATTGCGAAATAACCTGCCGCCATCATTGAAATGGCCGCCCGGAGCACGCGATCACCAGCGATCAGCTTTGCGCCACCACGCAGGCTTGCACGCATGT
>JAUHWP010000141.1 GCA_030424645.1 Alphaproteobacteria bacterium | reverse complement strand
GCGCCAGCGGGTGGTCCAGCGCAGGGCCGCCCAGCACCCGACCGATCAGCGACAGCGGCAGGTTGTCGATGACCTCATAGCCAATATCCTCCAGCACCCGGATCGCAGTGGTGCGTCCGGCGCCCGAGGGTCCGGTGACCAGAATCACCTTCTGTCCCGTGTTGCTGTTGTCTTCGGTCATCATCCTTGCCTAGCTTGCCGCGCTGTGCCTGCCGGATTTCAGCAGGTGATATACTGCACACGCGAAATAGGGCGCATCGACCCGCAAAACAAGGTCGATATCGCATCCGGCAATGCTTGTGAAGCGTCGTGAGCGCGGCAACCGCTCGACCTCGTCCTCGGAAAGGTCAACGACCAGTTGCAGGCGGGCTGATGCTTTCCATGGCACGTTGATCAGGCCGACGCCACGCGCCTCGATCACACCTTGCAGCCGATCCGGGGCCATGACGGTCGGGGTGCCGTCCCTGACCTCGACCCGGCTGTAGTCATCCGAAATCAGTCTGGCCCCCAACCCGATCAACTGAAGCGCCAGCGACGATTTTCCAGACCCCGACGGCCCCACGATCATCGCGGCGGCATCGTCGACGGCAATCGTCGTTGCATGAAACCCAAGCGGTTTCTGCCCGCCTTGCCCGGTCACACCGGAAGACCGACCACGAAACGCGCACCCAGCGGGTCCGAGGTCACATCCGCATCCGTGGGGCGAATATTCTCTGCCCAGATCACACCGCCATGGGCTTCGACAATCTGTTTGGAAATCGCCAGACCAAGACCGGAGTTGTTGCCGAACTGGTTTTCCGGCCGCTCGGAATAGAAGCGCTTGAAGATCTTGCTCAACGCCTGTTCGGGAATGCCGGGGCCGGTGTCTTCAACCACGACCAGCACGCGGTTCTCGCGGCGGCGGGCCCAGACGCGGATGGCATCGCCTTCGTCACAGAAGCTCAGCGCATTGGTGATCAGGTTCACGAACACCTGTGCAAGCCGCGCTTCCAGACCCCGGATAAAGATCGGGTCAGGGGGCAGGTCGATGATGAATTCGACACCTTTGTCGCTGCCCTCATTGCCCAGATACTCGGTCAGATTGCGCAGCATTTTCAGAAGGTCGAATTCTTCCTCTTCTTCCTTCACCAATTCGCTGTCCAGCCGCGATGCGTTCGAGATGTCGCTGACCAGACGATCCAACCGGCGCACGTCATGGTCGATCACGTCCAGCAATTTGCCCCGATGCTCGTCCTTCTTGGCCAGCCGCAAGGTGCCGATAGCGGATCGCAGACTGGCCAGCGGGTTCTTGATTTCATGCGCCACGTCGGCAGCAAACTGTTCGTTTGAATCAATCCGGTCATAAAGCGCCGCCACCATCCCGCGAAGCGCGCCGGACAGGCGGCCGATCTCGTCAGGTCGTGCGGTCAGGTCAGGGATGCGAACCCGACCCGTTCGGACGCTGTTATGATCCTTGTCCCGCCCCAGTTCGGCGGCGGCGGCAAGGTCGGACAGGGGGTTCGCGATCGTCGAGGCCAGAACAAGGCTCAGCCCGATCGACACAAGGATCGCGATAACGAACATCTGCAGCAGTTGTTCACGCTCGGCCCGGACCAGCAAATCCAGTTCACCGGTCGCACTGGTGATCGCAACCACACCGACCGGCACCCCGTTTTGCAGGATCGGGGTCGCGACCGAAAACACCGTGCCACCGTTTTCGTCAACGCCGTTCGACACGCGTGTCGCCCCGTTCATGGCACCCGGATACAACGTGCGCGCCATCACCTCGGTGTCCAGTGGCAGGGACTGCCCGTCCCCTTTCGCGACAATGCCCGACACGCCTTCCCACACGGCGTTCAACAGATCGGTGATCATGGTCGACCCGATCTCGCGTACCATCCCGTCAACCGGGGTCGGTTCAGCCTGCGGCACACCGACGGATCGCGCCAACAGCGCCTCATTCGCATCGAACACGAACACTTCCAGCCCCACCGGAAGCTGCAAATCGGACAGTGTTTCGGCAAAGTCAGGCGCGGCGGGCACCACCACCTCGGGCGCCACTTCCCCTTCGGGCGCAGGCACATCGGCCTGTTCAACCAGCGGCGGTGCCTGGTTTTCGCTGGCCTGCTCAAGCTGGGCTTCGAACACATCGGCGATCAGTTCGGCCTCGACCACCAGGCCGCGCTCGCGCTGAATAAGCAGGCTGTCGCGAAACGGGTTCAGATACAGCACCCCGGCCACCAGCACGACAAGCCCAAGAAGGTTGAAGGTGATGATCTTGCGCGCCAGCGGCGACCGATTGATCGAGATCAGCCCGCGCTGCGCACGCTTGTTACGCAGTTCATAATCCATCTCGCCGGTCGGCGAGACCCAGTCTTCACCCAGAACAAGATCGCTTCGGGTTGTGGCTTTGGTGTCCTTCACCTTTGTCACCATCTTGTCGAACGCACGCGGCGTTATTCCTCGTTATACCTGTAGCCGATGCCATACAGCGTTTCGATGGCCGAAAAGTCGTCATCGGCCGTCCGCATCTTCTTGCGCAGGCGCTTGATATGGCTGTCGATGGTGCGATCATCCACATAGACCTGATCGTCATAGGCCACGTCCATCAACTGATCCCGGCTTTTGACGAAACCCGGCCGTTGCGCCAGAGCCTGAAGCAACAGAAACTCGGTCACGGTCAGGGACACATCCTTGCCCTTCCACGTGACGGCGTGGCGCAGGGGGTCCATCGTAAGCTCGCCACGAACAAGCGATTTGCTTTCCTCGACTTCACCCGCGTCGTCCTTGGCGATCACCTCCTGCCGGCGCAGAAGCGCGCGGATCCGTTCCACCAGAAGGCGCTGGCTGAACGGCTTGGTCACATAATCGTCCGCCCCCATCCGAAGGCCCAGAACCTCGTCGATCTCGTCGTCTTTCGAGGTCAGGAAAATCACCGGCATCGTCTTGGTCTTCTGCCGCAACCGCTGCAACAGGTCCATTCCGTCCATCCGGGGCATCTTGATGTCCAGAACCGCCATATCCGGCAGCCGCTGCATGAACGCGTCAAGCGCACTTTGGCCATCGTTATAGGTTTCGACTTCGAAGCCCTCGGCCTCAAGCGTGATCGCGACGGAAGTCAGGATGTTCCTGTCATCGTCCACCAAAGCGATTCTTGACATAGGGGTCTCCTTACACTGCTCATTGTTATTTGTTATTTTGTTTTGCGTCATTGTCCTGTTTTCGGTCATGCGAATCAATAAGGAACTGCGAATCGTGGCGGTCGGTGCGTGTCTGCCGGGCGAATTGGTCAAAATGCTGGCGAATTTACCGCACATTTCGACGGTGCCCCGCGCAAGATGATTGCGCAAACACGCGCTTGGTTGCGCTAACTGCGCTAAAGCGACCTGTTCCATTTGAAAGGCACCATGCTATAGCGCGATTACCGGCCCTCGTTCACATGAGGGTTGGCGCGCGTGGTGGGTGCCACGCGGTCTCATGTGAACCCTAAATACGCCGGTGAATGACGGACCGGCGACAGGAGCAAAATATGACCACTGGACGGGTAAACCCAGAACGCCGCTTGGAAGATCAAGGCATCAAGGGGCTGGGCAATGTCTATTACAACTTGATGGAGCCTGCTCTGATCGAAGCCGCGCTGGAGCGTGGCGAAGGATGTCTGGGGCAGGGCGGCGCCTTCCTGGTCACGACCGGAAAACACACGGGCCGTTCGCCGCTCGACAAGTTCGTGGTCAAAACTCCGAATGTCGAGCCGCATATCTGGTGGGAAAACAACGCCCCGATGGACCCCGCCAAATTCGATGTTCTGTATGACGACATGCTGGAACATATGAAGGGCAAGGATTATTACGTTCAGGACCTGTTCGGCGGCGCCGACCCGGCCTATCGGCTTGACGTGCGCCTGGTGACGGAACTGGCCTGGCACAACCTGTTCATCCGCCACATGCTGCGCCGCCCCGACCGCGACGAACTGGACGAATTCGAGCCGGAATTCACCATCATCAACTGTCCGTCCTTCAAGGCGGATGCCAAGCGGCATGGCTGCCGGTCGGAAACCGTCATCGCGCTGAATTTCGACCGCAAGATCATCCTGATCGGCGGCACCGAATACGCGGGCGAGAACAAGAAATCGGTCTTCACGCTGCTGAACTATATCCTTCCCGAAAAGGGCGTCATGCCGATGCACTGCTCGGCCAACCATGCCACCGGGAACCCGGTCGACACGGCGATCTTCTTCGGGCTGTCGGGCACCGGCAAGACCACCCTGTCCGCCGATCCTGAACGCACGCTGATCGGCGATGACGAACATGGCTGGTCGGACACCGGCACCTTCAACTTCGAAGGGGGCTGCTATGCCAAGACCATCAACCTGTCCGCCGAGGCCGAGCCGGAAATCTATGCGACCACCACCAAGTTCGCGACCGTCATTGAAAACATGGTCTATGACGAAGAAACCAAGAAACTGGATTTCGAGGATGACAGCCTGACCGCGAACATGCGCTGCGCCTATCCGCTGCACTACATCGCAAACGCGTCGAAAACCGCGGTGGGTGGACATCCGAAGAACATCATCATGCTGACCTGCGATGCGTTTGGCGTTTTGCCCCCGATTGCGCGGCTGACCCCGGCGCAGGCGATGTATCACTTCCTGTCGGGTTTCACCTCGAAAGTGGCGGGCACCGAAAAAGGCGTGACCGAACCGGAACCCACCTTCTCGACCTGCTTCGGTGCGCCGTTCATGCCGCGCCGGCCTGCCGAATACGGAGCACTTCTGCGCGACAAGATCGCCAAGCATGGTGCCACCTGCTGGCTGGTCAACACCGGCTGGACCGGCGGCGCCTATGGCACCGGTTCGCGGATGCCGATCCGCGCCACCCGCGCCCTGCTGACCGCAGCCCTGGACGGATCGCTTGCCAATTCCGAGTTCCGCAAGGACGAGAATTTCGGCTTCGAAGTCCCCGTGACTGTCGAGGGCGTGCCCGACCTGCTCCTGAACCCGCGCCGCACCTGGCAGGACGCCGCCGCCTATGACGCGCAGGCGCAGAAGCTGGTCGATATGTTCGCGCAGAACTTCGTGCAGTATGAAAGCGATATCGACGACGACGTGAAAGCCGTCGCCATCGGCTGAACATCGGCGGAAGAGTTGAAGAAAGCGCGCCTCTCTCCGGGGCGCGCTTTTTGTTTCACCTAAGGCGTTTCCATTTACGCGCCAATCCCCTTGCGGATCAGGTTCAGCCCGGCAACCGTCAGCACGATCAGCGTCACCCGCTTGAAGGTCGCCTGCGGCATCCGGTCATGCAGCACGCCGCCCAGCGCCATGCCGATCAGCGCCGGAACAAGCATGGCGACCGACAGGGGAAGGGTCTGTGCGTTCAGGACACCGGATTTCAGATGCGCCGCGAACAGGGCAACCGCCCCGACGCCATAGATCACCCCCTGCACCCGCATCTGTTCGGCCTTCGGCGTGTCAATCGCGGTCAGGTATGCGATGGTCGGCGGCCCCCAAACGCCCGACAACCCGCCGGAAAGCCCCGCAAACGCCCCGATCAGGGTTTCGTCACGCCTGCGATGTTCGGACCGCAGGTTCGGTTTCCACCCGCTGAGCTGCATCACGCAGAACGCCACGACCGGCACACCGATCAGGATGAACAGGGTTGATTGCGACAGCACGGTCACAAGCTGCGCGCTGAGCGTCAGGCAGATCAGAAGGGCGATCAGAAAGACGCGGAACTTGGTAACAGCCTGCCACGCGGCCATCAGGCCTTGTCGAAGGGCCTGGTATCCGTTTGTCACGACCGTCGGCACGATCAGCGCCGCAAGGGCCTGTTCGGCTGGCAGCATGGTGGCCAGACCAGAAATCAGGATCAGGGGCATCCCGAACCCGACCGCGCCCTTCACGAACCCCGCGAACACGGCGACCAGCGCCGCCAGAAGCAGGGTAAGCTGTGCCAGTTCAGACAATAATCCCATGACGGTTCGATCCTGTTTGCCTTCTTCTATCCAAACCCGACGGGCGGCGCATCAGATAAGTCCTTGCGTCACTTTCGTTCGTTTGCGATCTATTTGGTGTATTTTTATTGCGCTGCATGTGCAAAAGGATTATTTCTCTGCAGACGCGAAAGACCCCGCCGAATCCCGGCTTAGACTGTGACAGGAGACAGTAATGACAGGCGCCCTGATCGACAATCTTTTGACCCTGACCGCCGACGCATTGGCACCGGTTGAAACCCTGTTCGAAACCGCCAAAGCATCAGTGCGGGACATGGTGACGGACGGCGATCGGATTTCGGGCGGCAAGCTGGAAGATCATCAGGCCGCTGCCCACGCGCTTTCGTGGCTGGCCACGTATACCGAAAGCCTGCGCCAGATGAACGCCTGGGCCGGTCGCCTGAACGATGCCGGGCAACTGGGCGAGATGGAGAAGCTGATCCTGCAAATCGCGTTTGGCGAATACCTGGCCCAGATCAGGGGCGGCATCATGATGAGCCAGAATGAAATGGCGCGTCTGTCGGATATGGGCGTCGATGGCGCGGCGCTGGACATTGATGCGATCAACACGCTTGTGGCCCAAGGCAACACGCAGGCCTCCCGCAACCGTCTGGTCGCCCTGATGCGCGACAATGCCGGCCACGCCACCTTCGGCGCCACCGGGCTGGACGAAGAGCTTGAGATGATCCGCGAGACCTTCCGCCGTTATGCCGATGACCGGGTCGCCCCGAACGCGCATGAATGGCACCTGAAGGATGACTATATCCCGATGGAGATCCTGGAAGAGCTGGCCGAGATGGGCGTTTTCGGACTGACCATCCCAGAAGAATACGGCGGCATGGGCCTGTCCAAAGCATCGATGGTGGTGGTGTCGGAAGAACTCAGCCGGGGCTATATCGGTGTCGGCTCATTGGGCACCCGGTCCGAAATCGCGGCCGAGCTGATCCTTGCGGGCGGCACCGACGCGCAGAAGGACCATTGGCT
>JAUHWP010000140.1 GCA_030424645.1 Alphaproteobacteria bacterium | reverse complement strand
GGGGGACCGGTGCATCTGGGACACGATCACGCGCTCGGTGCCGTTGACCACAAAGGTGCCGTTCGGGGTCATCAGGGGCATGTCGCCCATGAACACGTCTTGTTCCTTGATGTCCTTGACCGACTTGGCGCCCGTGTCTTCATCCACATCGAACACGATCAGACGAAGCGTCACCTTCAAGGGGGCCGAATAAGTCAGGTCGCGCTGCTGACACTCCTCGACATCGAATTTCGGCTCTTCCAGCTCGTATTTCACGAACTCGAGGATGGCGGTTTCGTTGAAATCCTTGATCGGGAAAACCGACTGGAAAACCGCATTGATGCCTTCGCCGTCCATCGGCTGGGGCTGATCGCCGGAATTCAGGAAAAGATCATACGAACTTTTCTGAACCTCGATCAGGTTCGGCATCTCAAGCACTTCGCGGATTTTGCCGTAGTATTTACGCAAGCGTTTCTGGCCAAGATAGGTCTGCGCCATAAGGTCATTACCTTTCATTTCTCAACTGATGCGCCGACCGTTGGGTCACCGGCGACGCCTCGTCCGAGACAGGGGGTTCGGACCAATTCCCGGAAACCCGCCCAAGGGTTTCCTCCCGATCCGTTGAACCTTTCCCAGGAAAACACCCGATCATTCAGGCCCTCTCCAAGACAGGTTCGGCTGGACCCGGATTTCTCCGGGCCCAGCCATTTTCCACGGGCCTGAACCGGCCCAAAAGCACAGGGCTTAGGCCAGCTCGACTTCGGCGCCAGCTGCTTCCAGCTTGCCTTTGATGTCTTCTGCTTCGGCTTTGTCCACGCCTTCTTTGATCTTGCCGCCGGCTTCGACCAGTTCCTTGGCTTCTTTCAGGCCAAGACCGGTGATGCCGCGAACTTCTTTGATGACGTTGATTTTCGAGGCACCGGCGTTCTTCAGAACGACGTCGAACTCGGTTTTTTCTTCAGCAGCTGCGCCAGCGTCGCCGCCAGCAGGACCAGCCATCATGACAGCGCCGCCAGCAGCGGGCTCGATGCCATACTCGTCTTTGAGGATGGTTTTCAGTTCTTGTGCTTCGAGAAGGGTCAGACCCACGATCTCTTCAGCAAGTTTTTTCAGATCAGCCATTTGACTTCTTTCCGTTACTAGATGTGTTCCAACGTGAGGCGGTCATCCGCTACACGGGGCTCAGATTGCTTATGCAGCCTTGTCCTCGATCGTGGACAAGATGGATGCGATATTCGAAGCAGGTGCGCCAATGGCCCCGGCGATGTTCGAAGCAGGTGCGCCAATACAGCCAACGATCGAAGCAATAAGCTCGTCACGCGACGGCATGGCGGCAACGGCTTTCACACCGGCCAGATCCAGAGCGGTCTCGCCCATAGCACCACCAAGGATCACGAGCTTCTCGTTATCCTTGGCGTACTTGTCCATCACCTTGGCCGCAGCCACAGGATCTTCGGAATAGGCAAGAACGGTCATGCCTGAAAGAAGCTCGGCGATCGAAGCGACCGGTTTGCCTTCCAGGGCGATTTTGGCGAGCCTGTTCTTGGCAACACGCACCGACCCACCGGCTTCGCGCATTTGCGATCGCAGGTCCTGCATCTCGGCAACCGTGAGACCCGTGTAGTGTGCAACCACTACAACGCCAGAGCTTTCGAAGATCTGGCCGAGTTCCTCGACCACTTTCTCTTTCTGGGCTCTATCCACAGTTTTACTCCAAGTATGGAGGGTCAGACCCTCCGGCTCATATTTCACCAGATTTTCAGAGAAAACCCGGCAATCGGGTCCGTGATACGGGTCCTTCGCAAAATCGCCCCAAGGCCAGGCGGCCGTGAGAATTCTTTTGTTCATTTCCCATCTCAGGCAGGAATTATGACACTTGCGCGCGGTCGCTTTTCAGCTTGGCCCACCGGTGTCACCCACCGTCTCGGACGAAATGCAAAACAGCGCACGACGAATCGCACGCTGGACTGCATGAGCTATGTAAGATGTTTGAAGCGGTTTTCCAACCCCTAAACGGGCGCGTGTTTTCACACGTCACCCTCATGACTTTTGCACACTAGCATAAAACCGGTCACAGGGCAAAAGCACATATCCAAACAAAAAGGGCGCCATGAACGGCGCCCTTCCGTGTGCTTGACTGACGAAGATCAGTTGCCGGTTGCGTTGTCCACCGAGATGGTGACGCCCGGACCCATGGTCGAGCTCAGCGCGATCTTCTTCATATAGGTGCCCTTGGCACCGGTCGGCTTGGCTTTCTGCACGGCGTCGACAAAGGCGCGCACGTTCTCAACCAGCTTGGCTTCGTCGAACGAGGCCTTGCCAAGACCGGCGTGAACCACGCCGCCTTTTTCAGCCTTGAACTGAACCTGACCGCCCTTGGCCGCCTCGACTGCTTCCTTCACGTCCATGGTCACAGTGCCGACCTTGGGGTTCGGCATCAGGTTGCGCGGGCCAAGAACTTTGCCCAAGCGACCGACGATCGGCATCATGTCCGGCGTTGCAATGCAACGATCGAACTCGATCTTGCCGCCCTGAATGGTTTCCATCAAGTCTTCCGCGCCGACGATGTCTGCACCGGCGGCCTGAGCTTCCTCGGCTTTCGGGCCACGTGCGAACACGGCGACGCGCATGGTCTTGCCGGTGCCGTTCGGCAGGCCGATCACACCGCGGACCATCTGGTCTGCATGGCGCGTATCGACACCCAGCGACATGGCGATTTCGATGGTTTCGTCGAATTTCGCCTTTGCGTTGCCCTTGACCAGAGCAACGGCTTCTTCGACCGAAACGTTTTCTTTGCCGGCGAATGCTTCGCGAGCGGCTTTGGTGCGTTTACCCAGTTTCGCCATCTTACTTCACCTCGATGCCCATGGAACGGGCAGAGCCCAGAACGATCAACATCGCAGCTTCGACGTCGTTCGCATTCAGATCTTTCATTTTCGCTTCGGCGATTTCTTTCACCTGGGCGGCGGTCACCGTGCCGGCCGTTTCATGGCCAGGCTTGTTGGCGCCCGATTTCAGCTTGGCGGCTTTTTTCAGGAAATAGGACGCAGGCGGCGTCTTGATGTCCATCGTGAAGGACTTGTCCTGATAATAGGTGATCACGGTCGGGCACGGCGCACCGGGCTCCATTTCCTGCGTCTTGGCGTTGAACGCCTTGCAGAATTCCATGATGTTGATGCCGCGCTGACCCAGTGCGGGGCCGACGGGCGGGCTGGGGTTGGCTTGACCTGCAGGAACCTGCAGCTTCATCGTGCCAGCTACTTTCTTAGCCATTTGGCTTCTCCTTTAACAACAGCATCGGGACGCGTCCCTTTGCCTTCCATTGTCGTGGTCTGGATTGGGGATCGCGATCCCTGCCCCTCCCACGCCCGCCCGTTTGGGCGGCTGACACGTCAGGTCTGTTTCGTGACCTGCGTGTATTCCAGTTCGACCGGGGTCGCCCGGCCAAAGATCGAAACCGTCACCTTCAGGCGCTGGTTGTCGTCATCCACATCTTCGACCATACCGTCGAAGCCTTCGAACGGGCCATCCGTTACCGCGACCTTCTCGCCCACTTCGAAGTGGATCAGGGTGCGCGGCGCATCGACACCTTCTTCGACGCGGTTCAGGATCGCGTTCACTTCGGCATCGCGCATCGGCATCGGGCGGCCCTGCGGCCCAAGAAACCCGGTGACGCGGTTGATCGACGTGATCAGGTGATAGCCTTCGTCCGACATCTCCATATGCACCAGCACATAGCCCGGCATGAACCGGCGTTCGGTGGTCACTTTCTTGCCGCGACGAACCTCGATCACCTCTTCGGTGGGGACCAGAACCTCGTCGATCTCTTCGCCCAGTCCTTTTTCCTCGACCGAGGTCTTGATCTGCTCGGCAATCTTCTTTTCGAAGTTCGAGAGCACGCTCACCGAATACCACCGTTTCGCCATATCAGCCTCTGCCTTCTTGCGCCCGAAAGGGCCATTCAAATTCCGTTTCCGGGAACAAAAAAGCGGCGTGCAACTCGAATCGCCACACGCCCGTCCCGAAGTGTCGCCCGACCTACCCCTGAAACGTGTTCATTTCAAGGGGTCAGGCGCAAACTCAGCCAAACAGACCAAGCACAGCAGACAAGCCGCTGCGAATACCAAGATCGACCAGCGAGAAGAACAGCGCCGTCAACGCCGCCAGCACGAAGACCATCCCCGTGGTCAGAAGCACCTCGCGGCGGGTGGGCCATGTCACCTTCGACACTTCGGCCCGCACCTGCTGGATGAATTGCAGCGGATTGGTCATCTTGTTTCTCAGCCTTTCATGTAACAGGCGGTCAATTACGCAATGCGCGCAGGATTTTCAAGCCTCGTCGGCTTTGCACCGCGACAATAACGCCGTCATGGCGCGGTTGTGCCCAGCGATGCGGTGGAACGTGGCAGGGGCAGCAGGGTTCGAACCCGCGACCTACGGTTTTGGAGACCGTCGCTCTACCAACTGAGCTATACCCCTAGGACCGAGGGTCGGATTACGGCAAGGCGCAGGGGTTTTCAAGCGCTTTCAACGACAATCGGCGAAGAAAGCGGCATGTGCCCACATCATCCCCTGTCATGCCGATGGGCGATGGGTTAAGCACAAGACAGGATGGTACAGGATCTCAGCCAGTTTGACAGCGCCCCCTGGCGGTCGGTCGACCCGAAGGAATTCGGCGACACGGCGCCCGTGCCAACCATGCTGTCGCGCGAAGAACAACAGCTTTACGCCTGGCTGACATCCAGGTGGACGCAAGATATCGGCGCGGTTGTCGATCTGGGCTGTTTTGTCGGCGGTTCGACGGCGCGACTGGCGTCTGGTCACGCGAAGGCGGGCAAGCGAAGCTGGATTCATGCCTATGATCATTTCAAAGCCGATGAACGTGTCAAAGCCGCACTCCTGTATCGGCAGGGCATCCCCGAATTCGAAGGTGACGACACCTATTGGCTGGCCCGTGACCTGCTGGCTGCGTGGGACGATCATGTGACGCTGCATCGTGGGGACATCCGGGACAAAACCTGGGAAAGCGGCCCCATCGAGCTTCTGGTGATCGACGCGGCGAAATCGGATGACAGCATCGACCATATCGCGGAAACTTTTTTTCCCCACCTGGTCCCCGGACAATCCCTGGTCATTCAGCAGGACTACTATCACTGGCGCCTGCCGTGGATACCGGCGCAGATGCAGCGTATGCGCAACTGGTTCAAACCTGTCGCATATTGCCCGAATGACACGGTCATTTTCCTGAACACCCGACAGATCGACGAAGACGCCCTTGCCGCAGGAAATATCGGCCAGCTTTCGGACGCCGAGATCATAGCCTCGCTCAAACGCACGAACTGGCGCGGTATCCCGTGGCACAAAGCCTATCGCATCAGGAAAATGATCCGTGTCCTGGCCGCCAATCCCGGGGTGCGGGTCGGGCACGAGATGGTGGATTTGAAAACTTGACACCTACGGCGTGTATGGCGGCACTCCGGGACAGCCATGTCACGAAGTCTGCTGAGGGATGCCATTCAGATTCAGTGCGCCTGACTTGTAGCCTCCACACACGAGAAACCCCCGTTCGCGAATTTCAGGGAAATCCGCCTCCCAGTCGCGATACCGATCATTCGATACAACTACGGCTCCGATGTCTCTTGCTGCTGCAAGGATAACCGGATCTGCAGGTCTTCCTTTCTCGACCACAACCACCGCATTTTCCGGAAGCCGCAACCGAGCCGCCATTGCAGCATCATCTAGATATCGCCCTTCCAGCAAATACCCAGCATTCGCATCGAACATCACGCCCGGCGTGAACCCAAGCACTTTTAGTTTGCGGATCACATCGTGCAATGGATCGAAACTCGGCTCACCATCGCGCCAATGCATGACATTTGAGCCATCAATGACAACCCGTTTCAGGGGCTTCTGTTTTACTGGTTTGCTTTGTAGTTTTGGTAAATCCAGCTTCTGTCCTGGTTGGCGTTTTCGAAAGAGCTGACCCAGCAGGAACGCACTTGCCAAGGCGCAGGGTAAACTGACCAATATAATGTCTGACCATGCGGGCTCCAGTAACGCAAAAACAGTGAGCAACGTGGACAGAAAAGCTACGAGGAACAAGAACAGCAAAGTCACGCGCCTTACACTGACAATTAGGATGTCCATTACACTATAGATTGAGCGATCATCGGCAAGACCATCCAACACCAAAAAAAGGCCGCCTTGCGGCGGCCCTTTCCGTTCGAACATTAGCTGACACTAATTATTCAATGATCTTCGACACAACGCCCGAGCCGACGGTGCGGCCGCCTTCGCGGATGGCGAAGCGCAGCTTCTCTTCCATCGCGATCGGGGCGATCAGTTCGACGTTGAACTTCAGGTTGTCGCCCGGCATCACCATCTCGGTGCCCGACGGCAGCTCGACCGTGCCGGTCACGTCGGTGGTGCGGAAGTAGAACTGCGGGCGGTAGTTCGCGAAGAACGGCGTGTGACGGCCGCCTTCTTCCTTGGTCAGGATATAGACCTCGGCTTCGAACTTCGTGTGCGGGGTCACCGAACCCGGCTTGCACAGAACCTGGCCACGCTCGACCTTCTCGCGGTCGATCCCGCGCAGCAGGACGCCCACGTTGTCACCGGCTTCACCGCGATCCAGCAGTTTGCGGAACATTTCAACGCCCGTGCAGGTCGTTTTCTGCGTGTCCTTGATGCCGACGATCTCGATCTCGTCACCCACATTGATCACGCCACGTTCCACACGACCGGTCACAACCGTGCCGCGGCCCGAGATCGAGAACACGTCTTCGATCGGCAGCAGGAACGCACCGTCAACCGGGCGCGCCGGGGTCGGGATGAATTCGTCAACAGCCGCCATCAGCTCGCGGATCTTGTCTTCGCCGATATTGGCGTCGCGGCCTTCCAGCGCAGCCAGCGCCGAGCCTGCGATGATCGGAATGTCGTCGCCGGGATAGCCGTATTCGGTCAAGAGTTCGCGGACTTCCATCTCCACCAGCTCAAGCAGCTCTTCGTCGTCCACCTGGTCGACCT
>JAUHWP010000016.1 GCA_030424645.1 Alphaproteobacteria bacterium | reverse complement strand
TCGGTCAGACGCAACCCCAGCTCCTCATATGTTTCGCGAAGCACGCATTGTTCGGGGGTTTCACCGGGGTCATTGCCACCACCGGGGAAGTCCCACATGCCCGGATGTGGGATATTGGGGAAATCGTCGCGCAACAGGGTTGCCACCCGACCGCCGATCAGCAACACAAGCTTCGCTCCACTGAATTTCATGTGCTGCCTCTGGTCCGCAATTGTTTATGCCACGCCCTGGATAAGTTACCATACCACATGCCCGCCCTGTGCCGAGACTGCCTGACCCAATTTACCGATGGTCGCCGCTGCCCGTCCTGCCGCAGCCCGCGGGTGATTGCACATCCCGAGCTGTTTGACCTGACCATTGCGCACATGGATTGCGATGCGTTCTATGCCTCGGTCGAAAAGCGCGACAATCCGGAGCTGGCGGACAAACCCGTGATCATCGGCGGCGGCAAGCGCGGGGTGGTGTCGACCGCTTGCTACGTGGCGCGTATCCGGGGTGTGCGCTCGGCGATGCCGATGTTCCAGGCGCTGAAATTGTGCCCGGATGCCGTGGTGATCCGCCCGCGCGGCAGCCATTACGCCGCCGTGTCCAGACAGATCCGGGCGATGATGGACGAACTGTCCCCCTCAATCGAACCCCTGTCGCTGGACGAGGCGTTTCTGGACATGACCGGCACCGCGAAACTGCATGGCGCGCCACCTGCGGTGATGCTGGCCCGGTTGGTCAAGCGGATGCAGGACGAATTGGGGCTGACCGGCTCGATCGGGCTGAGCCACAACAAGTTCCTGGCCAAGGTGGCATCGGACCTCGACAAGCCGCGCGGGTTTTCCGTGATCGGCAAGGCGGAAACCGCCCGGTTTCTTCACGACAAACCGGTTGGCCTGATCTGGGGCGTGGGCGGCGTCAGCCAGGCGGCGCTGGAAAAGGCGGGCATTCGCACCTTTGCCGACCTGCTGCGCTGGGACAAGCCCGACCTGATCGCACGGTTCGGCGGAATGGGGGACCGGCTTTGGCATCTGGCGCGCGGCGAAGACAAGCGCCGGGTATCAGCCCATGCGCCGGTCAAGTCGATCTCGAACGAAACCACGTTTTTCGAAGACACGTCAGACACCGATCTTCTGGACGGCCATCTGTGGCGCCTGTCCGAAAAAGTCTCGGACCGTGCCAAGGCCCGCGACCTGGCCGGGCGGGTGGTGTCGCTGAAGCTGAAACGCGCCGATTTCCGGGCGCTCAGCCGGCAAAGCAATCTGGGGGACGTGACACAATCGGCTGACCGGATTTATCGGACGGCGCGCAGCCTGCTGGACACGGTTGCCGACAAGGGGCCGTTTCGCCTGATCGGTGTGGGTCTCAGCCATCTTGGGTCTGCCGACAACGCCGATCTCAGCGACGATCTGCTTGATCCGAACGCCGCCAAGCGACGCGCGGCGGAACGGGCGACTGACAAGATTCGCGCGCGGTTCGGGCATGACAGCATCGTCAAGGGGCGTGCGATCCGCTAAGGTTACTCGGCCGCCAGGGCGTTTTCGCCGCGCCCGATCTCGGCAATCTCGGCAATGACGGATGTCAACCGTGCCTTGACCTGGAAGAAGTCGCTGTTTGGGCGCACTGTTCCTTCGTCTAGATAAAGCGAGCGATCAATCTCGACCTGAACCACATGCTGCCTGCGCGACGGGCGCCCGTAATGTTGTGCCATATAGGCCCCGGAAAATGGCGTGTTGCGCGCGGTTTCGAACCCCGCGCGGATGAACGCAGCCTCGACGCGAAGAACGATATCTGACGCCGCAGAGGCCCCGAAGCGATCCCCCAGAACAATCTGCGGACAGCGGCGCGCACCCCGGCACAGGCTGGTCACGGCCTCGTGCGGCATCGAGTGGCAGTCGATCAGGATCGACTCGCCGAACACGGCGTTGCTGCGGTCGATCAGCGATTGAAGTGCCGTGTGATAGGGATGCCAGTGCTGCGTCAGCCGCATCTGCGCATCGCGCAAGGACATCTTGCCACGATAGATCGCGCGCCCGCCGGCAACGACGCGCGGAATGACCCCCAGGCCCGACGACACGCGCGGATTGTGATCGACCCGACGCAGACCTTTTATCAGGGCCGGGTCCAGTTCCTCGGGTCCGCGATTCAGATCGACATAGGCCCGCGGGGTGTTAGACATCAAGAACGGTGCGCCATGGTCCGGGGCGGCGGCATAAAGTTGATCGACAAAGGCATCTTCGGACGACCGGACCGCCTGTTCATCCAGCACGCTGTTTTCTATGAACTCGGGCGGATAATCGCGACCGCTGTGCGGCGACGCAAAGACCACACTGGTTGTGTGCGCCTTCGGCAATGTCAGCGTATATGGTGGTGTCGACATCCGAAGCCCTTTGTGCCTGTCCTGCACCCCAGTTTATTGCAAAAAATCTCTCGTCAAAAGGCCTTGCGCACGGCTCCGACTCCTTTTATAGAACCGCGAACCGGCGCGGGTTTTCCCGCGTCGCGTTTTTTGGATTGGTCCGATTGACCGGTTCAGGAAGTTTTTCAGGGCGATTAGCTCAGCGGTAGAGCACTTCGTTGACATCGAAGGGGTCACTGGTTCGATCCCAGTATCGCCCACCATGAACCGCCAGACGACCGCAAGGTCAGACGGCATAGTGAAGCTTAGGCGCAACCGCAGCGCCGCGTTGAAGGAGAAGGAACATGAAAGTTCGCAACTCGCTCCGCTCGCTGAAGAACCGCCACCGCGATTGCCGCGTGGTGCGCCGGAAAGGCCGCGTTTACGTGATCAACAAAACGCAACGCCGGTTCAAAGCCCGTCAGGGCTGAGCACATCAGCAGCGTTATCGAAAGGGCCGCCCACTGGGCGGCTTTTTTGTTTCAAGACGTCGGATCCAACCGCCTGTGAAGGCTGGCAGACCCCGTCACATATTGATCATCAATCGGGCCAAGGTGACTTGATCAACAAAACCTGTGATATTCAGCCCACGGCTTTTCTGATATTGGCGCAACGCTTTGCGGGTCTGCGCATTAAAGGTGCCGTCGACCTGCCCGACGTTGAACCCCTGCCCGGTTAACCTTTGTTCGACAATCAGCCTCAGCGGTCCGTTCTTCAACAGCGACTTCTCGGCAGCGGCAAGCGCTTTCCATTCGGCCTGACGCTTCTGTGCCTGCTTGAGCTCTTCAATTCTGTTTTTGGCAACGTCAACAAAGTGACCCTTCGGATACTTGTCCAGATAGTTCTCATACGACTGCACGGTATCTATCGAACGGGCGTTGTTCCAGTAAGCCCTTTCGCCCTTGCCAATATTGGCTTCGCTGCCGCTTTGCCACTTGGCGAGTGCCGCGTTCGCTTGATCTGAATGCAGCCCATCCGGGTATTCCTTCAGATAGGCCAGCGTCCCTTTGACGGTGCTGCCCTTGCCGGTTTTCTCCCAATAGGCATGGTCCTGCCGCGCCTGCTGCTCGGCCCGCTTTCGCGCGGCTTCCTCAAGCTCTTCGGCCCGTTTCGAAGCCTGAAGTTCAAGAAGACTTACCTGTCGCTCGGTCAGATATCCGGTTGGATCATAATCCTGTGCTTCCTGCCAGTCCGCAATCGCCGCGCGCGACCCCCGGCCGAAAATCCCATCAATCCCGCCCGGATTATGGTCCAGAATGGTCAAATCGCGCTGAATATCCCGCCGCTCGCCGCGCGAAAGCCCCAAGGCGACTTCAGCAGCTTCGGCTTTTGACATTTCGCCCCGGGTAAAGGGTGAGTTATCGGCAACCGACCCAAACACATCGACGCCTGGATGATCCGCCCGCAACACGCTGCGCATCCTGGCATCCGGGGTCAACGCGGTCTCGTCGACGAAGCGCGCAAGCCCGTCGGACGGCCCAATCAGAACGCCAACACCTTCGGGGGCATCAAACTCTCCGATCCCCGGCGTCAACCCGACCCCAAGGGGGGTATCCTGCCCCTGCGGCGCCAGCAGAACCAATGCCTGCCCGGGATGATCGGCCAGGCTGCGCAAAATCGCGCTCAGCGGCACACCGACCCCACCAATGGACAGGTCATCAAGGTCTTCGGCATAGCGCGTGATCAGCCAGGTCTCATCGCCATTGTTGGCAAACCGGCCCGACATGAAGACCAGCAGACGATCCGCGTCCTCGACCTCGGCCCGAAAGTCAGAGATCACGTCCCAGACATCCTCGGCCTGTTCGGACTGGCTGTCAAAAAACGTGAACCCCTCCGCCGTCAGACGGCGCTCTAACATGGCGGCATCTTCGACATCTTCAACGTCATCCAGATAGCGATAATCGCTTTGCACGACCAGCAAAGCCGCATCCTTGGCCAACGCCAGGCCCGACACGCAGCATATTGCGGCTGCGGCCACCATGATTTGAAACCGATTGGTCATACGCACCTCCATCATACAGTGTTAACGCCGAAGCGCCTGTTTGGTTCATTGTGAGTGAAAAACAGCCTCGCTCAACGTAAAAAACCTGCCGGTCGCAAAACCGGCAGGTATCTGAAGGACCGTAAAAACCATCCGGTCCCGTCAGTCGTAAACGCGCTTGTCGTCGATCACGATACCATCGTTGGGCAGACTGCCGGGTGCGACAAGTTCAATCTTACCCTTCAATTTCAGCGTTTCGGCCACCGATTTTGCATAGTTCTCTGCATCGCCGCCATCGGCCTCAACCTGAACGGTCATCGCGTCCATTTCACCCTCACGTGTGGCGATGACACGAGCCTTAGACACTTCCGCGTGCTTGGCGACGAAATCGGCAACCTGTTCCGGGCGCACGAACATGCCCTTGATCTTCGCAGTCTGGTCGGCACGGCCCATCCATCCCTTGATCCGCATATTGGTCCGGCCACAAGGGCTGGTGCCGGGCATGACGGCTGACAAATCGCCCGTGGCAAAACGGATCAGCGGATAATCCGGGTTCAGGGTGGTGACAACCACCTCGCCCACCTCGCCTTCGACAACCGGATCGCCGGTGCCGGGGCGCACAATCTCGACGATCACGCCTTCGTCGACGATCATTCCCTCCATGGCGTTGCTTTCATAGGCGATGTTGCCAAGATCAGCGGTGGCATAGCATTGCAGGCAGTTGATCCCGCGATCCGCATATTCCTGGCGCAGGCTGGGGAACAACGCACCGCCACCGACAGCCGCCTTGGTGATCTTCAGCGCCACACCATCCGCATCCGCGCGGTCAAGAATGATTTTCAGGTAATCCGGCGTGCCCGCATAAGCCGTGGTGCCGATATCGGCGGCTGCGCGCACCTGCAATTCGGTCTGACCGACACCGGCAGGAAGCACGGAGGCACCCACCGCCTGTGCGCCATTCTCAAAGATCATGCCCGCAGGTGTCAGATGATAGCCAAAGCAGTTCTGAACAATGTCGCCTTCGCCAATCCCGCAAGCATGAAGGAACCGCCCCATCCGCCACCAGTCATGGCTGACGCCACCGGGTTCGTAGATCGGACCGGGGGATTGAAAAATGTGAGCCGGTTTCCTGACCGCGAAGCCGCCGAAGGGCGGGTTCTGCTTTTGCCATTTGCTCAGATCCGATTTCCGCAGCACCGGATATTTCGCCAGATCAGACAGGGATGAAATGTCAGGCCCGTCCAGTTGACAGGCACTTTCCACAGCGCGGGCGCGGGCAATCTGCGCACGCAGCCCATCAATCAATGCGCTCGTGCGTTCGTCAGCCGAACGGGTTTCCAGCGCGTCAAAATACTTGGACATGAGCGACCTCTTGTCATCGCCGGTATCCACCGGCCCTTCGTTGCGATTTGTCGTTATGCAGGGCGGCGTCAGGCCAGCCAGCGCTTGCGGCGGCGGTACGACCGCACATCACGGAAGCTTTTGCGACCTTCATCCGACATGCCGAGATAGAATTCCTTAACATCCGGGTTTTCACGCAGTTCCGCGGCGGGTCCGTCCATCACCACGCGACCGTTTTCCAGGATGTAACCGTAATGCGCGTAACGCAGCGCGACGTTGGTGTTTTGTTCAGCCAGCAGGAAGGTCACGCCCTCTTGCTCGTTCACTTTCTTGACGATCTCGAAAATCTGTTCGACCAGCTGCGGCGCTAGCCCCATCGAGGGTTCGTCCAACAGGATCATATCCGGGCGCGACATCAGCGCACGGCCCATGGCGACCATCTGTTGTTCGCCGCCCGAAGTATAGCCAGCCTGGCTCTTGCGCCGCTCTTTCAGGCGCGGGAAATACTCATAAACCATCTCAAGATCCGCGGCGATCGCGGCCTTGCCGTCGGTGCGCGTATAGGCCCCGGTCAGCAGGTTTTCTTCGACGGTCAGGTGTTCGAAACAGTGGCGGCCTTCCATCACCTGAATGACCCCCCGTTTCACCAGCGCCGAGGGGTTCAGCTCGGCCACATTCTCACCCATGTGCAGGATCGACCCCTTGGTGACTTCGCCCCGCTCGGATTGCAGCAGGTTCGAGATCGCTTTCAGCGTTGTCGTCTTGCCCGCGCCATTGCCACCCAGAATGGCCGTGATGCTGCCTTTCGGCACATTCAGGCTTACACCCTTCAACACGAGGATCACATGATTATAAATCACCTCGATATTGTTGACCTCCAGAAGGTTCTCGCCCGCGTTCCTGGCGGTCTTTTCAGCGGTCTGTGCGGCGTCCAGCATGTCGGTCGTCCTGTTCATGTTCTGTGTTCGGGGGTCGCCCGGACCGACCGGCCCGGGCGACGGAGTTTATGCGCCGATCAGTTGCAGCGCGGTTCGATGTTGTTCTCGGCCGCGTAAGCGCCCGAATCCTCGTCGATCAGCGGTTGGATAAGTTCCATATCCGACGGACCGAAATCCGAAATCAGCGACCATTTTCCAGCCGCGGCATCCCATTGCTGGATTGCGCCGGTGCCCGGACCACCATGATTTTCGCAAGTCACGGTGAAGGTCGGGCCAAAGCCGGGCATACCAAGTTCGGTCATCCGCTCTTCGGTGATTTCCAAGGCTTCCATACCATCACGCATCATCGACGATGTGATGTCCGGCGTGCCATGGATTTCCTGTGCCTTCTTGGCGGCTTCGGCCAGCAGCATCGCCGCATAGACGCCACGGTTATAGATGGCCTTGCCGATATTGTCGCCGTTACCCGCGGCCTTGCCGGTATCCACAACATATTTCTGGATATCGTCAAACACCGGGTAATCCGACCCAACCCCGTGGAAGGTCACAGCCTTATAGCCGTTCGCGGCAGCACCTGCCGGGGCCACATCATGGTCACCACCCGACCACCAGACGCCGATGAAGTTCTCCATCGGATAGCGGATGTTGGCGGCTTCCTGAATGGCAACCTGGTTCATCACACCCCAGCCATACATGATCACGAAGTCGGGACGCTCGCGGCGAATTTGCAGCCACTGGGCTTTCTGTTCCTGACCGGGGTGATCGACCGGCACCGTCACCAATTCGAAACCGTGCTTTTCAGCCAGACCTTCAAGCGTGCGGATCGGCTCCTTACCATAGGCCGAGTTGTGATAGACAAGCGCAATCTTCTTGCCGTTCAGATCACCGCCGCTGACCTCTTTCAGGTGGTTCACCGCCAGCGACGCCGCATTCCAGTAGTTGGCCGGGAAGTTGAACACGTGGCTGAACACTTTGCCGTTTGCAGCCGAAGTCCGGCCGTAACCCGGCGTGTAAAGCGGGATATCGTCTGCGGTCACTTTCGGGATCAGCTGATAGGTGATGCCGGTCGACAGCGGGTTATAGGCCAGCGCGCCTTCGCCTTTGGTCGCTTCGTAGCACTCAACGCCTTTTTCGGTGTTGTATGCCGTTTCACACTCGGGCGCCGAGGTCATCACGCCGCCAATGCCGCCATCACGTTCATTGAGCAGGGTGAAATAATCCGCAAAACCATCTGCATACGGAATACCGCCCGCCGCGTAAGGCCCGGTCCGATAGCTGAGCGACGGGAACACAAGGTCCGCAAGAACCGGGGTCGCCGCCATAAGGGCCGTGATACTGGCCGCTGCGAGTTTCGAATACTTCATTTGCTTCCTCCCTAGATTAGCAAATTTATGTGCCCGTTATGGGTCACGTTGCCTTGCCCCCGTGAACCGGCTTGGTGTCGGCTCAGGGGGAATTGAAAGCGCGGGCCCTAGTGCGGGAAGGGCCACAGGCGCAGTTTTTCTTTCGTCAGGCGCCACAGTTGCGCCAGGCCGTGGGGTTCGACGATCAGGAAGATGACGATCAGGCCACCCACGATCATGAACTCGAAATGCGCGGCCAGGTCGGTTGGCCAGCCCATGCCGCCGACCAGCACGTTTTTCAACAGAACCGGCATCAGAACCATGAAGGCCGCACCCGCGAAGCTGCCGAAGATTGACCCCAGACCACCGATGATGATCATGAAAAGGATCAGGAACGACTTGTTGATGCCGAAAGCCTCGCCTGCCTCGGCCGCACCAAGATAGACCGCGAAGAACAGTGCCCCGGCGATCCCGACAAAGAACGAGGATACCGCAAAGGCCGACATCTTCGCCATCAGCGGGTTCACCCCGATAATCTCGGCGGCGATGTCCATATCCCGGATGCCCATCCATTTGCGTCCCATCATGCCGCGCGTCAGGTTGCGCGCAACCCAGGCCAGCACCACCACAAACACCAGGCAGATCATGTATTTCGCCCAGGCTTCCGTGTTGGGACCGGTCACGATCACCCCGAACACCGACCGTTCCGGCGCGTTGATCTGACCCGAGGCAGAGTAGTTGTAGAACCACGGCACCTTGTTGAACAGCCAGACAAGGAAGAACTGCGCGGCCAGCGTGGCAACCGCCAGATAGAACCCCTTGATGCGCAGCGACGGCAGGCCGAAGGCCACGCCCACCATGGCGGTAATCCCACCGGCAAGAATGATGTGAATGACGATGCTGACCTCTGGAAAGCCGGTCATCAGCTTATAGCAGGCATAGGCCCCGACAGCCATGAACCCGCCGGTGCCCAGCGACACCTGCCCGGCATAGCCGGTCAGGATGTTCAGGCCCAGCGCCGCGATGGCATAGATCAGGAACGGCGCGAACACGGCGTTGACCCAATAGTCGTTGATGAAGAACGGCACCACCAGGAACGCCACGAACATCAGGATGTAATATCCCATCCGATCAAGGCGGATCGGGAAGGTCTGGTTGTCGTCACGATAGGACGTTTTGAAGTCACCTGCTTCGCGGTAAAACATGGATCAGACCCTCTCGATGATTTTTTCGCCGAACAGGCCCTGGGGCCTGAAGATCAGGAAGATAAGCGCCAGCACATAGGCAAACCAGTTCTGCGTCGCGCCGCCGATCATTGGACCGATGGCAAATTCGAACAACTGCTCGCCCACACCGATGATCAACCCGCCGATGATGGCGCCGGGGATCGAGGTGAAACCGCCCAGCATCAGAACCGGCAACGCCTTCAGCGCGATCAGCGACAGGCTGAACTGCACGCCCGATTTGGCGCCCCACATGATGCCTGCCACGAGCGCCACGAAGCCGGCAATCGACCAGACCAGCACCCAGATGAAGCGCAGCGAGATCCCGACCGACAGCGCCGCCGAGTGGTCGTCCGCCACGGCCCGCAAGGCGCGGCCCTGCTTGGTGTATTGCGAGAAGATCACCAAAGATGTCACCAGAAGCGCCGCCACGACCGTTGCCACGATATCCAGATTGTCGATGAAGAACCCGTAGCCGAACATGTTATAGGTGGCTTCGTCGATGGCCATGTTCATGCCCTGCGGCAAGCCGACATCAAGCGTCTTGATGTCCGAGCCCCACATGATGTCACCGAAGCCTTCCATGAAATAGGCCAGACCGATGGTCGCCATGAACAGGATGATATCGGGCTGCCCGATCAGGTGTTGAAGGATATATTTCTCGACAATCCAGGCAAACAGAACCATCACGCCCGCCGCCAGTATGATCGCGATGATCGACGGCACATGCCACGGGAAATGGTGCACCTCGGTGCCGAAGATCGCATTGATCAGGTGGGCAAAGGGCACCTGTCCCTGTTGAATGCCAACCAGTGTCAGGGCCGCAAACAGCGCCATCACACCCTGAGCATAGTTGAAGATACCGGACGCCTTGAAGATCAAGACAAAGCCCAGCGCGACCAGCGCGTAAAGCACCCCGGCCATCAGGCCGTTCAGGGTGACTTCCATCGCAAAGAGAAGTTGTTCAGGCATAAGTCCCCCCTTAATCGTGCGCCACGCCAAGATAGGCGTCGATCACATCCTGGTTGTTGCGCACCTCGTCCGGTGTGCCGTCCCCGATTTTCTTGCCGTAATCCATCACGACCACGCGGTCGGACAGGTCCATCACCACGCCCATGTCGTGCTCAATCAGCGCGATCGTGGTGCCGAACTCGTCATTCATGTCGAGGATGAAGCGCGACATGTCCTCTTTTTCCTCGACGTTCATGCCGGCCATCGGCTCGTCCAGCAGCAGAAGCGACGGCTGCGCGGCCAGCGCGCGCGCCAGTTCGACCCGCTTCTTCAGGCCATAGGGCAGCCGCCCCACCGGTGTCTTGCGGATATGCTGGATTTCCAGGAAGTCGATGACCTTCTCGCAAATCTCGCGGTTGGCCAGCTCTTCCCGTTCGGCTTTGCCCTTCCAGATCGCCTGCTGGAACATGTTCGCCTTCATGTGGTTCAGGCGGCCGGTCATGATGTTATCCAACACCGTCATCCCGTCGAACAAGGCAATGTTCTGGAACGTCCGGGCCAGCCCCTGCCGCGCAACCTGATAGGGTTTCATCGGCGGGCGTTTCGAGCCACGGAACCAAACCTCGCCTTCCTGGGGTTTGTAGAACCCGGAAATCACGTTCAGCATCGAGGATTTGCCAGCCCCGTTCGGGCCGATGATCGCGCGGATTTCGCCCTCGCGAATATCAAAGCTGATGTCCTTGATCGCCACCACGCCCCCAAAGCGCAGCGTGATGTTTTTCAGGTCCATCACGACGCCGCCAATGGTGCGGCCGTCTGCGGTGACATAGCTGTCGGCGTTCATGTCGGTCACTGTCGTCATTCTGCCGCCATCCCCTGTGTATTGCCCACAACCGCCGCATCGCGGATTTCCAGCGTGGCTTTGATCGAGCCTTTCCGGCCATCTTCATAGGTGACCTCGGTCTCGATGAATTGTTCGGGCTTCCCGCCATACAGTGCGTCGATCAACGGGGCGTATTTTTCCTCGACGATCTTGCGGCGCACTTTCCGGGTGCGGGTCATTTCGCCGTCATCGGCATCCAGTTCCTTGTGCAGAACCAGGAACCGGTGGATCTGGCAGCCTGACAGCATCTCGTCTTCTGCAACGGATCGGTTCACCGCCTCAACATGCTCCTGAATGGTCGCAAGCACTTTCGGGTGCCCCGCCAGTTCCTGATAGGACGCATAGGCGACATTGTTGCGTTCGGCCCAGTTGCCCACCGCGGTCAGGTCGATATTGATGAAGGCCGTGCACATGTTGCGATTGTTGCCGAACACGACGGCCTCAAGAATGTCGGGATAGAATTTCAGCTTGTTCTCGACATATTTCGGCGCGAACAGGCGGCCATCGGCCATCTTGCCCACATCCTTGGCCCGGTCGATGATCCGCAGATGCTCGTTTTCCTTGTCAAAGAAACCGGCATCCCCGGTCGCAACCCAGCCTTCGGGATCCTTGGTGTCTGCCGTGCTTTCCGGGTTGTTGTAATATTCGACGAATGTGCCCGGTGAACGATAGAAAATCTCGCCCGTGTCGGACAGCTTGAGCTCAACCCCCGGGGCAGGCACGCCAACGGTATCGTTTCGAACCTCGCCATCCGGTTGCATGGTGATGAACACGGTGGCCTCGGTCTGACCGTAAAGCTGTTTCAGGTTGATCCCCATCGAGCGGTAAAACTCGAAAATCTCGGGACCGATGGCTTCACCAGCGGTGTAACCAACGCGAATACGGCCAAAGCCCAGCGTGTCTTTCAAGGGGCCGTAGACCAACACATCACCCAGGCGATACTTGAAGTAGTCATGCGTGTTGCCGCGATACAGCTTCAGGCCGATCGGGTCTTTCGCCCTGAAATGCTTGCGCACGTCCTTGCCATGGCGCAGCTTGGCAAAGCCAAGCCGGATAACATTCTCGACAATGGTTTCAGCGGCAAAGCCGATTCCCATCGCATACCGGAACCCGTGACGTATCTTTTGTTCAAGGGTCCTTTTCTGGGTCGTGATCTTACGGCGCGGCATGCCGTATTTCTCGCCCGCGCCCTTCTTGGCAAAATCCATGAAGTGGTGGAACAGGGCGTATTTCAGATCGCCGCTGTCTTCCATGCGGATCATCACGTTGGTCAACTGGGTTTCGAATACGCGCGGCGGCGCGAAGTAATAGGTCGGACCGATTTCACGCAAGTCGGTCATCATGGTTTCCGGGCTTTCCGGGCAATTCACACAGAACCCGCACCACATCGCCTGACCCAGCGAAAAGATGAAATCGCCCACCCACGCCATCGGCAGATAGGCCAGAATATCCTCGTTCACGCCCAGATTGTCGAAACCTGACGAATTCTTGGCGCTTTCGATGATGTTGCGGTTCGACAGAACCACCCCTTTGGGACGCCCGGTCGTGCCAGACGTGTAAAGCATCACGCAGGTGCTGTCATAATTCAGCTCAGCCTCGCGAGCTGCCATTTCGCCTTCCAGACGCGAATGAGCAACCCGGCCCTCTTCCTGAATGTCATGATACCAATGCAGGTGGCTGTGGTCGTATTTGCGCAGGCCACGCTTGTCGTAATACACCACATGTTCGATGTGTTGGATCTTCTCCTGCACCTCGATCACCTTGTCGACCTGCTCCTGATCGCCACAGATCACGAACCGTGCGCCGCAATGGTCCAGCACGTATTCCATCTCTTCGACGACGGCATCCTGGTAAAGCGGAACGGGAACGGCACCGACCTTCTGTGCGGCAACCATCGCCCAGTAATGGGCCGGACGGTTGCGACCGATGATGGCGACATGATCGCCACGGTCGATGCCCAGCGCCAGAAGACCAAGGGCAAGCTTCTCGATTTCCTCGGCGGCCTCGGCCCATGTCCAGCTTTGCCAGATGCCGAATTCTTTTTCACGATAGGCCGGGCGATCCCCATACTCGTTCACGTTCCGCGCAAGCAGCGCGGGAACGGAAGCAAAGTCGCCCTGAGCGGCTAGTTCCTGTGACAAATTTTCCTCCCACCGTCGGTACGGGCGACGTTCCCGGGTGCAGAACGAATCCTGCCCTACAACCCTGACCATAAAAACTTCGCCGTCAAAGCTTTCGCCACTTTTTCGCAATTCTAACGAATTGTTACACGGATGATTTCAACGCGCTCGGGCATCTAAACACCTTTTCATGCTGCCGTTCTGGTGCTAGCGAACAGGGGGACAGGAGGGCATCTTTGGCAAAACTTTCGACCGAAACCTCGGCCCTGACGCAGGCCGGTCTGAACCTTATTCAACAGGCGCTTTCCATCTATGACCGCAAGTTGAAACTGGTCGTGGGAAACCGCCAGTTTCAACAGATGTTCGACCTGCCAGACCATCTTGTGACCCCCGGCGCGGAATTTTCCGACACCATCCGGTATCTGGCGGAACGCGGTGATTACGGTGCGGTCGGGGATATCGAACGCTTCGTCACATCGCGGGTCGAGCAAGCCCTGGACTTCGAACCGCATTACATGGAGCGCACCCGCGCCAATGGTCGCGTGATCTCGGTCGAAGGGCATCCGCTGTCACAAGGTGGCTGGGTCACGGTCTATACCGACATCACGCCGATCAAGCGACAAGAGGCCCTTCTGCGCGCCCGCTCCGAAGAACTGTCCGATCAGGTGCTGGCCTATACCGAAGAGCTGACCCAGACCAACCGGGCGCTTGCCTCGGCCAACTCGGCGCTGGAAGAAACCAAGCGCGAACTGACCGAGATGGAAAGCCGCACCCGCCTGACCGCCGAGATGATGCCCGCCCATATCGCGCGCATCGACCGCGACCGGCGCTATACGTTCTCGAACCGCCGGTTGGGCGATGTCATGCCCGGTCGGCCCAGCGATCTGGTGGGCCTTCACGCGAGCGAGGCGTTGGGCGACGAGTTCTACAGCCGTATCTCTCCTTACTTCGCGCGCGCCTTCACCGGCGAGCCCAGCGTGTTCGAACTGGTTGATGACGCGTCAGGGCGTCGGATCCGGGTCGCCCTGACACCGGACCATGACGACGACGAAATCACCGGCGTCTATATCCTGTCGATGGACATCACGCAGGAAGCACAGGCCCGCGCCGCCCTGGCGCAGACCCGCAAACGCGAACTCGCGGCGCAACTGACCTCGGGCGTGGCGCATGACTTTTCAAACCTTCTGACCATCATCCTTGGCCTGCAAAGCCGGTTGGCGCAGATGCCGCTGGGCGAAGACGCGCAAAAGATGGTTGCCGCCACCACGGCCGCGGTGCGCCGGGGCGGAACGCTTCTGGACCGGATCGCGTCGATCTCGGGGCGGCGCGAATTGCATTTCGAACCGACCCTGGTGCCCGACATGCTGCGGGGGCTGGATACGCTGGCGCGGTCCACCCTGCCGGACGGGATCGACCTGAAGATCACGGTCTCGGACCTTGATGACCCGGTCGTTCTGGATGCCGGCGCCGTGCAGGATGGCATTCTGAACCTGATCCTGAATGCCACCCACGCCATCGGCTCGGGGCCGGGCACCATTCATCTGACCGCGCGGCCCATTCGCGAAACCTGGGTGGAATTCCGTGTCACAGACACCGGTCCGGGCTTTGCCCCCGAAGCTCTGGATCACGCGCTCGACCCGTTCTTTACGACCAAGGGCGGGGAAGGATCGGGGCTGGGGCTGTCGATGGTCTATGACCAGACCAAGGTCGCGGGCGGTCAGTTGAAGCTTTTCAATTCGCCTGAAACCGGTGGTGCCGTCGTATCGGTGCGCCTGCCGCTTCGTAAACCGCTGCAACCGATTGCCCCGCGCCTTGTCCTTCTGATCGAAGACAATGAAGACATCCGCGCATCCGTCCGCGAAATGCTGACCACCATGGGTCATCAGGTGATCGAGGCCACATCGGCCGAAGAAGCAATGGGGCTTGTCGATCTGGACGGGCTTGGGCTGATCCTCAGCGACGTGATGTTGGAAGGCGCAGAAACCGGGCCGGAATTCCTGACAGGCTTGCGCGCAGCGGGTATAGATGTCCCTATGCTGGTGATGACATCGCTTCCCTCCGACGACCCGCGCCGCGCCAAAGCCGGTTTTCCGGTTCTGCCCAAACCTTTCACCAAGGGCGAGCTTGCCACCTTCCTGTCTGACGAGGTCCGAACATGACCCAGCCCATGGTTGCCATCCTCGATGACGAACCCGAAATTCGCCGGATGCTGTCGGACGCGCTTGAGGATGCGGGCTTTCGCACCGCCAGTTTCGCCCGCGCCACGGAGTTTGAAGCCGCGTTGAATTCGATGTCCCCCGATGTTTGCCTTGTCGATCTTGGCCTGCCAGACCGCGACGGTCTGAGCCTGGTGCACCGGTTGGCCTTGGAAAGCGGTGCGTCGGTGATCATCATCTCGGGCCGCACGCAGGTGCAGGATCGGGTGACGGGGCTGGAGTTGGGGGCGGATGACTATATCATCAAACCCTTCGAGCCGTCCGAGGTCGTCGCCCGTGTCCGCGCCCGGTTGCGCAGCCCGAAATCGGGCGTGAAATCCTCGCAAACCGCCCGCTTCAACGGCTGGACGGCGCATTTCGACCGCTACATCCTTGAAGACGAAAGCGGCGAGGAAACGGCCTTTTCCCATGCCGAAGGCGAGGTGCTGCGCCTGTTCCTTGACGCCCCCAAACGCCTGATTTCACGCGCCCAGATGCAGGAAACCCTTGGCGGCGTTGCCGGCGAAAGCTTCGACCGCGCCATGGATGTCCGCATCTCGCGCCTGCGCACCAAGTTGAAAGAGGATCCCAAGAATCCGCGCCTGATCAAGACGATCTATGGCGCCGGGTATATCTTTCTGGGCGACGTGAAGTGGGGATAGCGCCCACACCGGGTATCCGGCACGAAACGCTTTAGGATTGCGCCTTATCCGCGCCATCGGTCGCGCGGGGGCATTACCGGACCAGTCCGAAATGATCTGCGGCATCTGACCCCAGTTGGACTGCACGCCTTCATACCCCTTGCCGTTTTCAAGCCCGGCAACAAGCTGGATGATGGCACGGCCCTTGGCTGACAGGGTTTGCTGGGCATGTGCAGCGGTTCCCATGGCCGAGGCCACGACCGCAAGTGCCGCGATATGATTTCAGAAAACTCCGGGCCTCCCTTATCATTTGTGCAGCGCGGCATTCCTGTTGCCTGCCACGATTGGGGTCGCGCGCAAGAAAGGCGTTCAGATCACGCCTGCAATTGCGGATGTCCCGGTTTGCTTCACATCTTGCGCCTTACCGTCGTTGCCGGAAGGCATCGCGCAACCCCGTCAGACCCGCGCGCAAAACCCCCACGTCCGACCCGACGGCAAGGAATTCGACCCCCATATCGGCATAGCCCTTGGCCAGCCGACGGTCCGAGGTCAGGATACCGGCAGCCACACCGGCGCCATGGATACGCGATAGCGTGTCATTCACCAGGGCTTGCACCTCGGGGGCGCCGGGCTGTCCCAGATGGCCCATATCGGCCGCCAGGTCAGCGGGGCCGACAAAGACGCCATCGACACCGTCCACCGCAAGAATATCGTCCAGCGCGTCGATCCCGGCCATGTTTTCGACCTGAAGGATCAGGCAAACCTCGTTGTTGGCGGTTTCCAGATAGTCGGGGACACCGTTGTAATCGGACGCCCGCGCCAGCGCCGCGCCCACACCACGCACGCCCGCAGGCGGATACAGGACAGAACGCACGACCTCGCGGGCCTGCGCGCCGCTTTCGATCATGGGCACCAACAGGGTTTGCGCCCCGATATCCAGCATCTGCTTTATCTCGGCACGGTTGTCATCGCGCACCCGCACAACCGGGTGCGACTTGCCGCCGACCGCCCGCAGTTGCGCCAGCACGTCGCGCAACCCGTTGGGGCCGTGTTCGCCGTCAATAACCAGCCAGTCGAACCCGCATCCGGCAGCAAGTTCGGCGACCGAGGGATCGCCCAGACCGACCCAGAGGCCGATCTGCGTATCGCCCGCCTTGAGCCGGGCCTTGAAGGTGTTCACAGGTGCGGGCATGACGAAACCTCAATCAAAAGAAATGGAAACCGCGCCAAAGCCGCCGAAATCGGCGTCGATGACGGTGCCCGGCGGGCATTCGATCGGTGCAATGAAGCTGCCGGACAGAATAACCTGCCCCGCTTCGATACGTTGTCCATATTGGTGCATACGCCGGGCCAGCCAGACAATCCCCATCACCGGATCGTCCAGAACCGCTGCTCCAAGACCGGTGGCAACCACCTCGTCGTTCTTGCGAACGATGGCACCGGTCCAGCGCAGGTCATGTGCATCCGGGGCGTGACGCTCGGCCCCCAGCACGATGCCTGCATTGGCGGCATTGTCCGACACGGTATCGAAGATCACGCGGGGTTGCCCGGTGTCGGGATCGACACGCAGAATGCGCGTATCGAGGATTTCAAGCGACGGCACCACGGTTTCGGTTGCCGCCAGCACATCGTCGCGGGTGACATCACCGTCCAGCGGCGCTTTCATGACAAAGGCGATCTCGGCCTCGACACGGGGCTGGATGAACCGCCCCGCGGGCACGGTGCCGCCGGTCTGAAACAGCATATCATCATACAGAACGCCCGAATCCGGCGTGTCGATGCCCAGCGCATCCTGCATCACCTTCGAGGTCAGGCCGATCTTCCAGCCGATGATCTTGCGACCCGCAGCCAGTTTCTGCGCCATCTGCGCGGACTGGATGGCATAGGCATCGTCAAGCGTGATGCCCGGGTGCCGACGCGACAGAAGGCCGATCTGCTGGCCTGTCTCTTCGGCCCGCAGAAGATCGGCGGCGGCCGTCGTGATCTCGTCGGGGGTCATTGCTCGTCCTCGACGCCGTTGCGCAGGATGCCGATCCCTTCGGCTTCGACCTCGATGACATCGCCGGGCTTCAGCCAGATCGGAGGATCGAACCGCGCCCCTGCGCCGGTGGGCGTGCCACAGACGATCACGTCGCCCGGCACCAGGGTGCAGAAGGTCGAGACATAGTTCACGATATAGCGGAAGTCATACATCATCCGGCCGGTGCGGTCGGACTGGCGCACCTCGCCGTTTACCCGCGTTTCAAGCTTGATGTCATCCAGCTGCTCGGCGCGCTCGAACGGGACCAGCCACGGACCGATCGCGCCGGTCGCGTCCCAGTTCTTGCCCTGGGTCACGTTGAACTTGGCATGGCGCACCCAGTCGCGGATCGTGCCTTCGTTGCAAAGCGTAAGGGCCGCAATATGGTCATAGGCATCCTCGCGCGCGATGCGACGCCCGCCCTTGCCGATCACGATCGTGACTTCACCCTCGTAATCCAGTTGCTCGGATTCCGGCGGGCGGACAAGGTTCTGGCCGTGTCCGACAAAGGACCGCGGAAAGCGGATGAACATCGACGGACGGCCCGGGGCCTCTTGTCCATCCTTGTATTCGGCATTCCGGTCGGGAAAGTTCACGCCGATACAGATCAGCTTTTCGGGGTTGGCGATGGGGATGAGATAGGTCACATCCTCTTCGCGATAGCTGGGCGCACGACCGTCGGCAGCCGCGACCAGATCAGAAAGCGCACCGGCCTCGATGACCTCTTTCAGCCCTTTGAACCGCGCGCCAAACTCGGGTGTCAGGTCAATGATTCCGGCCTCTGTAACGACGCCATAGCGGTCGGCGCCGTTGGCATGAAAGGCGGCGATACGGGCGGATGTGATTGTCATGGGAGCCTCCTCAGGCTATTCCGCCGAAGCAGAGATATTTGATTTCTACGAACTCCTCGATGCCATAGCGCGATCCCTCGCGCCCGAGACCCGAGGATTTGATCCCGCCAAAGGGGGCTTCGGCGGTCGAGATAAGTCCGGTGTTGATCCCGACCATCCCGTATTCCAACTGCTCGCCCGCCTTCCAGGCCCGCGCCAGATCGCGGGTGAAAAAATACGAGGCAAGGCCAAATTCGGTGTCGTTGGACATGGCCACGACATCGGCGTCTGTTTCAAAACGGAACAGCGGGGCGACAGGGCCAAAGGTTACTTCGCTGGCGACTGCCATGTCCTGCGTGACACCGGTCAGGACGGTCGGTTCAAAGAAGGTTCCACCCAAAGCGTGACGTGCACCGCCAGTGACCAGCCTGGCGCCTTTACTGGTGGCGTCCGCGATGTGTTCTTCGACCTTGGCAACAGCATTTGCGTCGATCAGCGGCCCAAAGACCGTATCCTCGTCAAGACCGTCGCCGACCTTCAGCGTGGCCAACCTGGTGCTCAGCTTTTCGGCAAACGCATCATAGACCCCGGACTGAACGTAAATGCGGTTGGCACAGACACAGGTTTGCCCGTTGTTACGAAACTTCGAGATGATTGCACCTTCGACCGCGGCATCCAGATCGGCATCGTCAAAAACGATAAAGGGCGCGTTGCCTCCCAGTTCCAGCGCCAGTTTCTTCACCGTGGGCGCAGATTGGCGCATCAATTCGACCCCCACCTCGGTCGAACCGGTGAAGGTCAGTTTGCGCACCGTGTCACTGGCCGTCATCGCCCCGCCAATGGCGCGGGCCGCGCCGGTGATGACCGAGAACAGGCCAGCCGGAAGGCCGGCACGCTGGGCCAGAACCGCAAGCGCAATGGCCGAGAAGGGGGTTTGCGACGCAGGTTTCAGCACCATTGCACAGCCGGCGGCCAGCGCCGGGCCAGCCTTGCGGGTGATCATGGCATTCGGAAAATTCCAGGGCGTGATGGCGGCCACGACCCCGATGGGTTGCTTGATGACGACGATCCGCTTGTCCGGGGCATGACCGGGAACCACGTCGCCATAAACGCGCCGCGCCTCTTCCGCGAACCACTCGATGAACGAGGCGCCATAAAGGATCTCTCCCCTCGCCTCGACCAGCGGTTTGCCCTGCTCCATGGTCAGGATCCGGGCAAGATCGTCGGCATTCCCGACCATCAGCTCGTACCAGCACCGCAGGACGGTTGCACGTTCCTTGGCGATGCGTTCAGCCCAGTCCTTTTGCGCAGCCTCGGCGGCGGCGATGGCGATTTCGGTCTCCGCCGCCCCAAGATTCGGCACATGACCGATGGTCTTGCCTGTCGCGGGGTTGGTAACGGCAATCGCACCGTCCCCTGCGGCAATCCAGTCCGCGCCGACCAGTGCGGCTTCCTTCAGCAACGACGCATCCTTCAGCATCTCGGCCTCACGGTGCAACGATGGGCGACGCACCAAGCGTCGATGGCTCGGGTTCCAACCCGTCGAACAACGAACCATGTTCGAACCACGAACGCGGAGCGGGCGCACCCCAGAGCGTCTGGCGCTGCGGGTCCTTCAGATCCCACTTGATCGCTTCAAGGTCCGGGTCAACCGTCTGATAATCCGAGCAATAGATTTCGATCCGGTGCCCATCGGGATCGAGGATGTAAAGGAAGAACGCATTCGATATGCCGTGCCGACCGGGTCCACGCTCGATATTGGTGACATAGCCGGTGGTGGCCATCAGGTCGCAAAGGTCGATGATGTTCAGGGGCGTGGGGACCCAGAACGCCGTGTGGTGCAGGCGTGGGCCAAGGCCATTTGTAAAAGCAATGTCATGCACACCGCCCTTGCGATGGGTCCATGCGGCCCACAGGCGCTTGCTGTCCTCGTCCTCGGTGTATTCCGTGACGCGGAAGCCGATTTCGTTGTAAAAGCCGACCGCCGCGTCCACATCCGGCACGAAGCAATTGAAATGGTCGATCCTGAGCGGCTTCACACCTTTGTAAAGCGCGTATTTCTGGTGGATCGGTTCCAGCCGGTCCATCTTGAAATAGAACTCGATCGGCATACCCAGGTGATCGTGGGTGGCCAGAGTGCGCCCCTGATAGGGACGCTCGACCCAGGCCACACTGTGCCCACGCGCGGTGAACCAGTCATGGGCTTTTTCAAGCTGTTCTTCATCGAACACCTTGAAGGACAGCGCCTTGACATGTGGCACATCGGATTGGTGCAAGACCATGCAATGATGCCCGCGTTCTTCCATCGCACGCAGGAAGACGGTATCTGCATCCTCGTCCGTGATCTGCAGGCCAAGCGTGTCGACATAGAACGCCTTGGACGCAGCCAGATCCGTGACGCCGAAGTCGACATGGCTTAGACGGATGATGTTGAACGGCGGATACAGGTTCGGGGCGGGAATGGGCATGGTCTTTTCCTTTCTGTCAGACGGGGAAAATGACGTTGGTCTGGCCGGTGCCGGACGACGGGAAATACTCGGTCACGACCTCGCATTCCTTGTCGTAGCTGTCCCAGCCCAACGCGCCGTAAAGCATCGCCGTGTCGTGCATCGACCCCTCGCCGCAGCAGAATTCGGCATATTCGGGCAACATCTTGAGGAACGTGGCATGATCGCCCCGCTGCCACATGTCCAGTACATGCAGGTCCATCTGCCGGTTGAATTCGGACGAGATGGTGAACGTGCCGTTGTTGGCGGCATAATCCTTGTTGGCCCAGATCTTGTGCGACAGGCTGCCCGACGCAACCAGAAGCACCTTGTTATCGCTGGCCTCGACCGCCTTGCGGATCGCCTCGCCCACGACGCGGCTTTCCTGATGGTCGTGCACCGTGCACCAGGCGGCGATGGACACCACCTTCATCCCGTGCGCCCGGCTCATGAACCGCATCGGCACGAGGCTGCCATATTCCAGTTCGAGACTATCGAGGTGGTGCGACAGGGTATAGACACCCAGGTCGGACGCGGTCTTGGCAATCGCATCGCCAAGTTCCGGGTTGCCTTCATAGTCGTATTCCATGTCCTGGATGAACTGCGGGAACTCGTTCGACGTGAACAGCCCCTTGAAGCGGTCGTTCGCGTTGATGTGAAAGCCCGCGTTGATCACCCAGTGCGTGTCACAGATCACCACCGTATCCGCGCCCAGTTCCTTGGCGCGGCGGGCAATCTCGATATGCCCGTCGATGGCCGCCTGGCGCTTGCCTTTGACCGGACCGTCCTGTTCGGACATGAGCATGGTGGGCACATGTGTGCATTTGGCGGCAAGTACGATTTCACCCATTTCTATTTCCTCCCGGTTGCGGCGCGTCAGCCGCCAAGTTTCGGTATCTTATGATATGCCCGCGGGAAGCTGACATTCACGGTTTCCATGTAGAAATCAAAGGACCAGTCCCCGCCGTCGCGGCCAATGCCGCTGGCTTTGACCCCTCCGAACGGCGTCGGCAGGTGCCGGATGTTTTCCGAGTTGACCCACATCATCCCCGCTTCAAGATTGTCGGTCATGCGCATCGCGCGGTTCAGGTCGTTGGTCCAGAGATACGCTGCAAGACCGTATTGCACGTCATTGGCAAGGCGCAGCGCGTCATCTTCATCCTTGAAGGGGATTGCGGTCAGCACCGGACCGAAGATTTCCTCTTGCGCCACGGCCATGTCGTTCGTCGCCTGCGTGAACAGCGTCGGCGCGACATAGCAGCCGTCCTCGCCGATCTTCTTGCCGCCGGCCGCGATGGTCGCCCCTTGCGCGCGCGCCTTGTCGAAATAGGACAGGACCTTGGTTTCGTGCTCGGGATGGATCAGCGGCCCCACCACGGTCTCGGGGTCCAAGGGATGGCCGACCTTGATGCGTTTGGCCACATCCGCAACGCGGGCGCATACCTCGTCATAAATGCTCTCCTGCACCAGCAGGCGCGAGGATGACGTGCAGCGTTCACCGTTCAGCGAATAGATCATGAACGTGGCCGCATCGACCGCGCGGTCGATATCTGCATCGTCAAAGACAATGACCGGGTTTTTGCCGCCCAGTTCGAAATGCACGCGTTTCAGGGTCTTGGCGCCCTGCGCCATGATCATCGACCCGGTGCGGCTTTCGCCGACAAAGGCGATGGCCTTGATATCCGGGTGTTCGGTCAGACGCTTGCCCGCGTCTTCACCGAAGCCGTTGACCACGTTCAGCACACCCTTGGGCAGACCCGCGCTTTCCGCGATCTCGACCAGCAGCTTGGCGGTCATCGGGCTGAACTCGGCGGGTTTGTGCACCACCGTGCAACCGGCCGCCAGCGCCGGGGCAATCTTCCAGGTGGACAGCATAAAGGGCGTGTTCCAGGGCGTGATCACCCCCACCGGCCCGATCGGACGGCGCGAGGTCGTGTTCATCTGCGTGGGCGTGCGCGTGACATCGCCGTCTTCCGCCTGGGGCGCCTGGTCGGCAAAGAACCGGAAATTCGCCGCACCGCGGATCGCGGCCTTGGACATGAAACGCAAGGCCTGCCCGGTATCCATGCACTCGGTAAAGGCGATCTCTTCCGCACGCGCCTCGATGGCCTCGGCCACGTTGATCAGGACCTTGCGACGCTCGGCGCCGGGCATTTTCGACCAGGCCGGAAAGGCCTCTTTGGCGGCGGCCACAGCCGCGTCGATATCCGCTTCCGCGCCCTTCGCGACCTTGGCCAGAACCGAAAGGTCCACCGGCGAAACGGTTTCGAAAGTCTGCCCCGAAAGCGCCGGAACGGATTGCCCGGCAATGTGGTTCATCACGCCGGTGTCACGGAACCCCGCCATATGCTGTTGGGCCTTTGCGATGTTGTCGTCGAGAACACTCATGTCTCAGTCCTTTTTTGTGAGCCGAGCATGGATCGGCGTGTCTTTCCAGCTGAGCGCCGGGTCGGACTCCCGGATATCCAGCGATAGGGCGAAATGCGGTGTGGCCAACAGGTCGGCCAGAAAGTCCTGAAGCGCGGCGAAGATGTGCTGGCCGACTTGCTGAAGCGCCTCGGTCGCGCGGCCTGCACCGACCGTCAGGATGCAGGCGGCAAAGTCGTTTTCGGCGTGATCGTCCGCGACAATGCAATGATCGGCACAGAAGGCCCGCACCCGAATGCCCGCCAGCGGGAAGATGCCGGTCTCGACCATCGCGCGGTGCGCGGCACGACACAGCCCCTTCATGTTCACGCGCCCGGCAAGGCCCGGTGAGTATTCGATCCTCAGATGCGGCAAGATTCGCCTCCCTTTTGCTTAACATGTTAAATTAAGTTCATCTTGTCAATCCTTAACCTGTGAAGCAAAATGCTTTTCGAACCAATGAGGCCGATCCCCTATGCTGGATTCCAGGAAAAAGAGCACCGCGGAGCTTTCTGATACCCATCGCACGCTTCCCATTGCGCTGTTGCGCGCGCGCGAACACCTGATGGAACGGTTCCGCCCCATGCTGCTGTCGCATGGCGTGACCGAACAACAATGGCGGGTTCTGCGGGTTCTGCGCGAAAGCGATGGGATGGATGCGACCGATCTGGCTGCGGGGGCATGTGTGCTGGCCCCGTCACTGTCCAGGATCATCAAGGCGCTGGAAGCCAAGTCGCTGATCGAAGTGCGGAAAAACCCAAGCGACGGGCGACGGGCCATGATCCGGCTTTCCGCCGGGGGCCAGGCCTTTATCAAGGAACTGGCCCCGGAAAGCGCCGCGATCTACAAGGAGATCGAGGCCAAGGTCGGGATCGAACGGATCGAATCCCTGCTGAACGAAATCGACACGCTGATCGAGGTCCTCAAGTCGAACGACTGACCGATGCGCCGATCCGGCTCCCGCACAGCCTGAACGCGTTTCGGGTTATCGTTGCGCCTCAGCAATACAGGATCTGGATGTCGGTATATTCCGCCAGGCCTTCCTCGCCGAACTCGACCCCGAAGCCCGAAGACTTGACCCCACCAAAGGGGATATTGGGCTGAATCGCGCCATGTTTGTTGATCCAGACAGACCCGCATTGCAGGCGCGCACCGACTGCCTTGGCCTTTTCGACATCCCGTGACCAGACCGAGCCACCCAGCCCGTTCTCCGAATTGTTCGCCTGCGCGATGGCCTCATCGATATCAGAATACCTGATGATCGGCAGGACGGGTCCGAACTGCTCTTCACGAACCAAAAGGGCATCCGGGGAAAGGTCCGCGATCGGGGTTGGCGGAAAGAAAAGCCCCGCACCCGGCGCACCCCCCAAAAGGACGCGCCCTGTGCTTTTTGCGTCATCGACCAGACGCTTGACCTTATCGAACTGCATCTGGTTGTTGATCGGGCCAAGCGCCGACCCCTCGTCTTCGCCGTTGCCCACCGGCACGGTGGCCGCATAGGCTGCCAAGGCTTCGCAAACCTCGTCATAGACATCTTCGTGCACATAAAGCCGCTTCATGGCCGCGCAGGTCTGGCCGCTATTGTTGAAACCACCCCAGAACAATCCTTCGGCGATTTCGTCTGGGTCCACATCCGGCAGCACGATGCCCGCATCGTTTCCACCCAGTTCAAGCGTCAGGCGCTTCATGGTTTCCGCAGCCCCGGCCATCACGCGCTTTCCGGTCGCGGTCGATCCCGTGAACACCATCTTGCGGATCCCCGGATGCGATGACATCGCCGCGCCGATATTGTCCTCTCGATCGTCCGATGTGACGATGTTGACAACCCCGGCGGGCAGCACCTCGTTCATGATCTCGACCAGACGCACGGTCGCGATGGGCGTATAAGGCGACGGCTTGATGACCACCGTGTTACCGGTGCGCAGGGCAGGCAGAATATGCCAGACCGCGATCATCACCGGAAAATTCCAAGGCGTGATCGACCCAACAACGCCCAACGGCTTGCGGTGCATTTCAATCCTGCCTTCGTTATTGTCCTGCAAGACCTTCATCGGAAGCGCCAGACCGGCGGTGTATCTGGCCCAGGCGACGGCACGATCCAGATCGCCCAGCGTTGCATTGGCCACCGATCCCACGGTGTCGCCTGTTGCCGGGTCGGTCACATCGAACGTCGCAGCCACATCGACGCGACGCCCATCAATCATCATGCCATGGCGGGGCATTGTGTTCTCCAGATCATACGCTCGCCTCCGCAAGCTGGTTGCGGTGAACGGCCGGTGACGCACCGAACCTTGGACAAAGTTTCCAGACCGGTCGGCCTATTGTTCGGCCAGAAGATCTGAAACGACATCTTCGGGCAGTGCTTCACAGAGATCGACCAGCCGGTTCAACCTCTGGACCAGATCGCGCAGCTCTTCACTGCCATAAGCCGCCTCGATCTCGCGATAGACCGCCTCGGCCTTGATGGCGACGGCATCGAAGATTTCCCGACCCGCAGGCGTGATCCGCCAAGGCTTGTGGCGCCGGTCGGTGCTTTTGGCAGGTGTCACCAGGCCCCGCTTTTCAAGATCCCGCATGATACGCGAAACCGACGGCCGCAGGACGGGAATGCCCAACGCATCAAGCTTGTCCCCTGCCCCCGGGCCCGAGCGCATCAGGATCAGCGGAGAGGCCAGCGCCCCGGCGGTCAGGACAACCTCGCGCCGTGTCGTGATCTCGCGGCCATCAACCAGACGAACACCGGTTGCGCGACCGTTTTCGATCAGGACACGGTCAACCAGCGCCTGGGTCATCACGGTAAGGTTTCCGCGCTTCAAGGCCGGGCGCAGAAACGCCCGCGCCGACGACCATCGCCGCCCCTTGTTCGTGGTGGTCTGATAGAACCCGACACCGTCCTGCCGTTCGCCGTTGAAGTCGGGGTTCAAGCGCAGTTGCGCCTCGTTACACGCTGCCAGGAAGGCCTTGCTCAGTGGATGACGGTGGCGCGGGTCGGACACCGCAAGCGGGCCGTCGCGCCCGTGAAACGGCTCTCCGAAATTGCGATTCGCCTCCAGCCGCTTGAACACAGGAAGAACATCGCGCCAGCCCCAACCGGCTGCACCCGCTGCTTCGCACGCTTCATAATCCTCAGACTGACCGCGTATATACAGCATCGCATTGACCGAGGATCCGCCACCAAGGACATAGCCCTGCGGCACAAGGAATGGACGACCACCCAAACCTGTTTCCGGCTCGCCTTCATATACGATTGCGTCCCGGCCGCCCCGCATGACCTTGAAGAAGGTTGCAGGGATGTGGATCCAGGGGTTGGTGTCACGCCGGCCTGCTTCGATCAACAGCACCTTCAGCTTCGGATCCGCGCTCAGTTCGGCCGCAAGAACACAGCCCGCCGATCCCCCACCCGCGACGATGATATCGTAATCCGCCAATGTCTGTTCCCCTTCCGAGCTGAATATCCAAACTTGACTGCATAACATGTTAACTATTAACGTATTCACTGTTGAGCGCAAATCTCATCAACTGCGTCTCGCCACAATCGTCGGGAGGAAAATGATGAAATCTCTGCGCGCCCTGATCCTTACCTCTTTCATGAGCACGCCGCTGGCTGCCTCGGCGGACACCACCGTTCTGTTCAACAACTTTCTGCCACCGCCAGACGTGACCAACCGGACCGTTGTGCAGCCGTGGCTGGAAAGCATCGAAGCCGTCACCGACGGCCGGGTAACGATTGAACAGCCATCCGCATCGCTGGCCCCACCGCCCGAGTTGCTGAACACGGTTCAGCAAGGGATCGCCGACGCCGGTTTCATCATGGTTGGATTCCTGGAAAACTCGAACCCGCTGCTGCAACTGTCGCTGCTGCCGGGCATCAACACGAATGCCGAAGACAGCTCGGTCGCGCTCTGGCGCACGTATCAGGAGCATTTCGCAGGCACCGACAAGCTGAATGATGTGAAGCTTCTGGGCCTTGTCGCCGTTACGCCGGGCCACCTTTATACGATGGGCGACACGCCGATCGAAAGCGTGGACGACACGTCCAACCTCAAGACCTAGGGATTGCCGGGCGTTTTATCTCAGGCCCTTACCGCACTTGGCGCCGTGGTCACACCCGGACCGGCGGTTCGAATGTATGAAGTCATCTCGGGCGGTGTCGTTGACGCCTTCTGCCGCGTCAACTATCCGGCGCTTGAAGCGTTCAAGGTCACGCAGTTCATGACATCGGCGACCTAGATCCCCGGCGGGCTTTTCGCGCCGACCTTCGCCTTCTTCATCCGCGAGGACGCATGGGGAACGATTTCGCCTGAAGACCAGAACGCGATCATGCAAGCCTCGGGCGAGACCATGGCCCATCTTGCAGCCGGCATTGACGAGGCTTATGGCGAGGCCCGCCAACGCTTTATCGACGCTGGCGGTCAGGTCCTTGACGCGTCTGACGCATTCGACGCCGACGCAGGCGCTGCATGGGAGCCGCTTCGCGCCCAGTGGGTCGAAAATGCCGATGCCGCAGGCATAGATGGCGCCGCTGCGCTGGCCTTCTATGAAGAGCAGTTGCGCCTTCTGGCCGGAGAGTGATCCATGGATCGTCTATGGGCCATAGCCGAGAAGGTTCTTGAAGCCTTCATGGCAACCTTCCTTCTGGCGATGGCGTCGATCACCGCGATTGACGTGGCGGGGCGCTATCTGTTCGGCGCCCCGTTACCCGGCGGCTATGAAATCGTGCAATATCTCATGGCGCTGGCCGTCTTTGCCGCGCTACCGCTTGCCACCCGGGCCGAAGGCCACCTGACAATCGACCTGTTCACAACCCGGATTCCTCAAAGGTTTCGCAACGCACATCGGGCAATGGTCCTGCTGTTTTCGGCGTTGGCCCTGGGGCTGATCGCCTGGCGCATGACCGCACAGGCTTCGGTGTTGCACAGCTCCGAGGCGGTGTCCGGCTCGCTCGGACTTCCGCTTGCACCCATTGCCTATGCCATGTCCGCGCTGGGTTGGCTGTCGTTGCTGATCTGCCTGATCCTGTTGGTTCTGGTCGTGCTGGGCAAGGGCACCGGGCAGGCCAGGAAAATTCAACTGGAAGAAATCGAATGACCCTGTCGCTCATCGGATTTGTCGTGCTCCTTGCACTTTCGTTCCTCGGGGTTCCCCTGGGATTTGCCCTGATCCTGACAGGGGTTGCCGGTTTCGCCTGGGCGCGGGCCGATCTGGTCGGTCAAACGCTCATTTCGGTCGGCGATGCGGGGCTTGAAGTCAACACGCGCGCCATCAACGCCGCGCTGTCCATGTCGGGACAACAGATGTTCGACGTGGCCAGTTCCTACAGCCTGACCGTCATCCCGCTATTCGTGCTGATGGGTGCCCTGATCCATCGCAGCGAGCTAAGCCAAGACCTCTATGATGCGGCCAATGCCTTTCTCGGGCACCGGCGCGGCGGGTTGGCGATGGGCACAATCGCCGCCTGCGCAGGCTTTGCCGCCGTCTGCGGATCGTCGATCGCCACGGCCGCCACGATCTCGCGGGTGGCGATGCCGTCAATGCGGCGCTACGGCTATCATGACCGGCTGTCCACCGGCTCGATCGCTGCCGGAGGCACGTTGGGCATCCTGATCCCGCCCTCGGTTCCCATGGTCATCTATGGGCTGCTTTCGGAAACGGATATTGCCCAGCTTTTCATTGCCGGCATCCTGCCCGGCCTGTTGCTGACCGCACTGTTCTTCGTGACCGTTGCCATGGTGACAACCATCGACCAGGAGGCCAGACCACGGGGTGGCGTCATGCCCATGGCCCAACGGTTCCGAGCATTCGTCAAGGTCTGGGGTATCGCGCTGATCTTCGCGATCATCATCGGTGGGATCTATTTCGGCATCTTCAGACCCACCGAAGCAGCCGGGATCGGCGTTTTTGCGGCAGGTGCCTTTGCCCTGGCCCGCGGCAAGCTGTCGTTTCGGACCCTGTGGGCCAGCGTGATCGAAACCGGCATCACGACCGGCATGATTTTCGTGGTCGCCATCGGTGCGCTTATCTTTTCGAACTTCGTCAACCTTGCGGGATTTACCCGCGCCATCACCGATTTCCTGGGCGGAATGGACGTGTCGGCCATCTGGTTTGTCGTGATGATCTGCCTGATCTACCTGGTCATGGGATGTGTCTTCGACTCGCTTGCGATGCTGATCCTGACGGTGCCGATCTTTGCTGCCATTCTTGAACCGCTGGGTGTCGATATGGTGTGGTTCGGCATCGTCGCGGTGATCTCTGTCGAACTGGGCTTGATAACGCCGCCGGTCGGCATCAACGTGTTCGTTGTCAAATCGGCCACGCCCGACGTGGCCATCTCGACGATCTTCCGCGGGGTCTTCCCCTTCGTGATCGCCATGATCGTGCTTCTGGTGCTGATCCTGGTGTTTCCGGGCATCGCCACCTGGCTTCCGGCGATCATGCGCGGCTGACACGAACCGAACCTGAAAGGCTGTCCATTGCCATGACCCGATCCGCCAAGAACATCCTGTTCATCATGTTCGACCAGCTCAGGTTCGATTACCTGAGCTGCGCCGGGCACCCCCACCTGCACACACCCAATATCGACCGGCTGGCCGGGAAAGGCGTCCGTTTCACGCGCACCTATGTTCAGTCACCGCAATGCGGGTCGTCGCGCATGTCTTTCTATACGGGCCGTTACGTCCATTCACATGGCGCACATCGCAACGGCTATCCGCTCAAGGTCGGGGAACTGACGCTGGGGGATCACCTGCGCGCAAATGGCATGGATGCCTATCTGGTGGGCAAGACGCATATGACCGTCGATGCCGAGGGGATGCGCCGTCTTGGGCTGATCCCTGACAGCATCATCGGCGCCCGCGTGGCCGAATGCGGCTTCGACGTGGTGATCCGCGATGACGGGCTGGTGGCCGAAGGACCCGACGGATTTTACGACGAACGCCGATCACCCTATAACGAACACCTGAAATCAAAGGGGTATGAAGGCAACAACCCCTGGCACACCTTTGCCAATTCCGGTGTCAGCGATGACGGCGACGTCCTTACCGGCTGGTTGATGCAGAATGCCGATCAAGCCGCCAACATCCGCGAAGAAGACAGTGAAACACCCTGGCTTACCGGCGAATGCATCCGCTTTCTGGAAAACCGGAAGGACAGCGACAAGCCCTGGCTGGTGCACCTGTCATATATCAAGCCGCACTGGCCCTATATCGTGCCCGCACCCTATAACGACATGTATGGCCCCGAGCACGTGTTGCCAGCTGTCCGCGACCCCGGCGAGCGTGACGACCCGCATCCGGTCTTCGGCGCCTATATGGAAAACCTGATCGCGCGCGGTTTCTCGCGCGACGAGGTAAGGGAAAAGGTGATCCCCGCCTATATGGGGCTGATCAAGCAATGCGACGATCAGATGGGGCGCCTGTTCGACTATCTGGAAAGATCCGGGCGCATGGATGACACGATGATCGTCGTCACCTCGGATCACGGCGATTATCTGGGCGATCACTGGCTGGGGGAAAAGGACCTGTTCCATGACTGCTCGGCAAAAATTCCGCTGATCGTCTACGATCCCTCGCCCGAGGCGGACGCGACACGCGGAACGACCTGCGATGCCCTTGTCGAAAGCATCGACCTGGCGGCGACATTCATCGAACTGACCGGGGCAGAGGTGCCGCAACACATCATCGAAGGACGATCCCTGCGCCCCTTCCTGACAGGAGAAACGCCAGATGGCTGGCGCGACTTCGCGGTCTCGGAATTCGATATCGGTCCCACGCCGATGGCGCAGAAGCTGGGGCTTGAACCGGATCAAAGCCGCCTGTTCATGATCGCCGACAAAAGCTGGAAATTCATCCATGCCGATGGCGGTTTTCGCCCCATGCTGTTCGATCTTCAGCACGACCCGGAAGAGTTGAACGATCTTGGCGGCGACCCCGACCATGCCGACATCATCGAGCAGATGTATACCCGCCTTGGCACCTGGGCCCGACGCATATCGCAACGCACCACCCGGTCGGACGATCAAATCCGGGCAATGCGCGGCCAAGCGCTGCGCAAAGGCATTCTGCTGGGCCTTTATGATGGGTCCGAGGTCGATGACGAACTTCTGGCCAGGTATCGGGGCAAAGCCCCCGACAAGCGATGAACGGCGCCACGGTCTGAAAGACCCCGCCGACGTGTTACATCCTTGTTTGATATGATGTTACCCGCCCGCGGAAGTAAGGAACATAATTCCCATCGACGAGATAGCCGACCTCGGCTTCGGTCGGAACACGACGGCCACCAATATCAGCATATGCGCCGAAAATCCCGCGCCATTCGCGCAACACGGTTTCCCCGGTCGATGTGTCAGGGCGCTTGTCGGAATATATCTCGACCACATCGCCCGCGTCGTCAAAGATAAGTTGCACAACCGCTGCCCCTTCTGACAAAGGCAGTTTGGCTTCCATAACATGCGTGTCCACCTCACGCCACGAAACAGAACGGTTGAGCAGTATCGCATCGGGTGCCCAGGGAAGCTCGGCGACATAGCGCATCGCCTCGCCCAGGTCGGCATCGGCGCCCTTAAACCTGGCGACGCGCACGGCACCAAGCAATCGCGCCTCTAGCAGCCCTTCACCTTCGACGAAGCGGTCCAAAACGCGCACCATGGGCAAAGGCCATCCCGATCCTTCGGCCACCCAGACAAAGCCCGGATTATTGATCGCGATGTATTGGCGCGCGGTCATTGCAGTCCACTTTTCACCTTGGCGCAGTTCCAGTTCCTGTGTGAACTCCACAACACGCGGGAAACCGTTTTCACCCGCGTGACCCCTAAGGGCAAAGGCGCGCAAGATCTCTGGCAAATCACCTTCGGGTCTGGGCTTGGATACCGGGGCATCCGAAAGCTTGCCGATCTGCCTGTTGATCTCTGCCGAGAAGCGCTGCGCAGAAAGCATCAGGTAAAGGATGGCCCCGACAACCACGCCCATTGTGATAAGAACGACGAATTTCACGGCCCACCTCGAATTTTCAGTCAAGGTAGGTTTAACACCCACGCCGACAGGCTTCTTTGATACAAAGCAACCGAGCGTCGAACCCCAGTCGCTTGGAAGCCGCATGTCTTGTGGCTACTGCGCTGCGATGCTGTTGGTTTTCTCAACCCTGACTGCCGCAAATTTCATCTCGGCAATCTTTCCATAGGGGTCCAATGCCGGGTTGGTCAGCGTGTTGGCCGCCGCCTCGACATAGGCGAATGGCAGGAACACCATGTTTTCCGCCACGCCATAATCGGCGCGCACCATCACATCAATCGTGCCGCGACGCGTGGTCAGGCGGATCGTATCGCCCGCCTCGACACCCATCTCCCGCAGGGTTTTCGGGTTCATCGAGCAGTTTGCCTCGGGTTCGATTGCGTCCAGAACAGTGGCGCGACGGGTCATCGACCCGGTGTGCCAGTGTTCCAGCTGGCGCCCGGTGGTCAGGACCATCGGATACTCGGTATCCGGCAGTTCGGCGGGGGGCAGGATCGCGGCAGGCGCGAAACGTGCGCGTTTACCTGCGCGGGGGAACCCATCGCCAAACACAACCGCCTGCCCCGGATCCTCGGGCGACAGCGACGGATAGGTGACGGCATTCTGCACCTCAAGCCGGTCCCACGTGATGTTGTTGAGGGAAGGCATCAGGCGACCCATCTCGGCAAAAACCTCGCCGGGATGCGTATAGGTCCAACCCAGCCCAAGACGTTTGGCCAGCTCGATCGTGATCCACCAGTCTTCTTGCGCCTCACCCGGCGGGGCCACCGCAGGGCGGCCCATCTGGACCTGCCGGTTGGTGTTCGACACGGTGCCGGTTTTCTCGGCAAAAGCGGCGGCGGGCAGAACCACATCGGCATAGCTGGCGGTTTCAGTCAGGAAGATGTCCTGACTGACCAGAAACTCCATCCGCTCCAACGCTTCGCGCACATGGGTTACATCGGGGTCGGACATGGCGGGGTTTTCGCCCAGAATATACATGCCTTTGATGTGGCCATCATGCACGGCGTCCATGATCTCGACCACCGTCAGACCGGGTTTGTCGGACAGGTTGTCGGTGCCCCAGACCGCGTTGAATTCGGCCAGGACAGCCGGGTCTTTCACCGATTTGTAATCCGGCAGGAACATCGGGATCAGACCGGCATCCGATGCACCCTGCACGTTGTTCTGGCCGCGCAGCGGGTGCAGCCCCGTGCCCGGACGTCCCACATTTCCCGTCATCAGCGCCAGCGCGATCAGGCAACGCGAATTATCCGTCCCGTGCACGTGCTGGCTGACGCCCATGCCCCAGAAGATCATCCCGGCCTTGCCATTGGCAAAGGTGCGCGCCGCCGCCCGCAGGTCATCCGCGGGGATGCCACAGACCCCGGCCATATCCTCGGGCGTGAATGCCTTCAGATGCTCGCGCATCGCCTCCCAATTCTCGGTATGCTGGGCGATATAGGCGTCGTCGGTCAGCCCTTCCTCGGCGATCACATGCATGATCGCGTTCAGCATCGACACATCGCCGCCCGGCTTGAACTGCAACATATGCGTTGCGAACCGGCTGAGCGACGTGCCGCGCGGGTCCATCACGATCAGCTTTCCGCCACGCTTGGTGAACTGCTTGAAATAGGTCGCCGCGACGGGGTGGTTTTCAATCGGGTTCGAGCCGATGACAATCGCAACATCTGCATTCTCGATCTCGTTGAACGTGGCAGTCACAGCCCCCGACCCGACATTCTCCAACAGCGCCGAGACCGACGAAGCATGGCACAGCCGTGTGCAGTGATCCACGTTGTTGTGCGAAAACCCCTGACGGATCAGCTTCTGGAACAGATAGGCTTCTTCATTCGTGCATTTGGCAGACCCGAACCCGGCGACCGCCTCGCCGCCGTGTTCATCGCGCAGGCGTTTCAGCCCGTTGGCGGCCGCGTCCAGCGCCTCGTCCCATGATGCCTCGCGGAAATGGGTCAATGGATTGGCGGGATCGACGTTCAGCCCCTTGGGCGCGCCCTCCTTGCGGATCAGTGGTTTGGTCAGGCGGTGGGCGTGGTTGATATAGTCAAACCCGAACCGGCCCTTGACGCACAGGCGACCCTCGTTCGCAGGTCCATTGATACCCTCAACATAGACGACCTTTTCATCCTTCACGCGCAGGCTGACCTGACAGCCCACGCCGCAGAACGGGCAGATGCTTTCGACCTCACGGTCATAATCCTCGGTATCCGTGACCTTCGCGGGCATCAGCGCGCCGGTCGGGCAGGCCTGAACGCATTCACCGCAGGCCACACAGGTCGACGCGCCCATCGGGTCGGCGATATCAAAGACCGGATAGCTGTCATGCCCCCGCCCCGCCATGCCGATCACGTCATTCACCTGCACTTCGCGGCAGGCGCGAACGCACAGGTTGCACTGGATACAGGCGTCCAGATTGACGCTCATCGCCACGTGGCTGTCATCCAGAAGCGGAATGCGCCCGGCTTCAAGTTTCGGGAACCGGCTGGTTTCGACACCGGTCAGTTCGGCCATGTCCAGAAAATGCGACGACGCGTCATGCGCCTGTTCGGGCTGGTCGGCCATCAAAAGCTCGACCACCATCTTGCGGGCAGTTTTGGCGCGCGCATTGTCGGTGGTGACGACCATCCCTTCGGTCGGTTGCCGGATGCACGAGGCCGCCAACACGCGCTCGCCTTCGATCTCGACCACGCAGGCGCGGCAATTGCCATCGGACCGCAGGTTCGGCACGTCCTTGTGGCACAGATGCGGAATCAGGGTGCCTTGGCGCTTGGCCACCTCCCAGATGCTTTCGCCGTCTTGCGCCACCACGTCCTGGCCATCCAACGTGAACTTGATGCCGTCGCTCATGGAAACCTCCGTCTTCTCGCCGTCAGTATAGACCACGTGTCGCCGCGCGTCAGTCTTCCAATCCCGACACCCCGCACCGATTTTGCGCCAGTCCCCCTTTTCGAATTGGATCCAATTCACTAGCAATAGGCGGAAAGGAATCCTCATGACCACAATCACGCTGATCCGACACGGGCAGGCCAACAACACGGCGACGGACGAAGCCGACTATGACCGACTGTCCGATCTGGGTCGGCAGCAGTCGCGCTGGCTTGGGGAATACATGCGTGATACGGGCCAGCGCTATACCAAGATATATACCGGCACGCTGACCCGCCACCAGCAGACCGCGCAGGAATGGGGCGCCGATAAATTCACCGCCGACGCCCGGCTGGACGAGGTGCGCTATTTCGACCTGTCCGAACGGATGCACGCCCAGTTCGGCATTCCTCATCCACGCACCCACGAGGATTTCGTCGATCACCTGCCGCTGACATTCTCGGCGTGGCAGGAAGGCACGATCGAAGACCCGCCCGAAACCTTCCACGACTTTCAAACCCGCGTGGGCGAGGTGATCCACGACATCGCCGAACGGGGCGAAGATGCGATCATCTTTACCTCGGGCGGCTTCATCGGCATGGCAACCCGCGTGGTGATGGGGCTTGAAATCGGGGCATTCACGCGCACCATCCTGCCCATCATGAACAGCTCGGTGCATCGTTTGCGGCTGACCCCGGCCGGGTTGAGCCTGATCCAGTTCAACGCCGTCCCGCATCTGGAAATGCCAGATCGTCATCACGCGCAAACGCATTTCTAAGGAGATCCGCCATGACACATCTTTGGGTTCGGGCCGAACAACGTGCCAACGAAGACCGCGTGGGGCTAACCCCCGATGGTGCGAAGTCGCTGATGGACGCCGGCCTGCGCGTCACGGTCGAAGACAGCAGCGTGCGCGCCATCGGCATTGATGGCTACGCGCAGGCGGGCTGCGAGATTGCCCCGGAAAACAGCTGGCCCGGCGCACCGAAGGACGCGATCATTTTCGGCCTGAAGGAGCTGCCCGAGGATGGCAGCCCCCTGCCGCACCGCCACATCATGTTCGGCCACGCGTTCAAGGGCCAGCATTCCGGCCGCGCATTGCTCAGGCGGTTCAAGGCCGGGGGTGGCACGCTCTATGATCTGGAATATCTGGTGGACGAGGCCGGGCGGCGTGTCGCTGCGTTCGGTTATTGGGCCGGGTTTGCCGGGGCGGCGGTCACGTTGAAAGCGTGGGCGGCGCAACAGCATGGCAAGCTGTGCGGCCCGGTCGGGGCCTACCGGAACAAGGACGCCATGATGGACGACCTGCGCGCCGAGCTTGACGCCACGAACGCCCCACGCCCCGACGCCATCGTGATCGGCGCCCTTGGCCGGGTCGGCACGGGTGCTTCGGATTTGATGGAGGCGATGGGCGTTCGCGTCACCAAATGGGACATGGCCGAAACCGCAAGCGGCGGCCCGTTTCCCGAAATCCTTGACCACGACCTGTTCATCAACTGCATCCTCGCCGGGCCGCAAACCCCGGTGTTCGTGCCGCGCGAGGCGCTGACCACCAGCCGCAAGCTGACCGCCATTGGCGATGTCGCCTGTGACCCGGACAGCGATTACAACCCGGTGCCGGTCTATGACAAGGCCACCAGTTGGGACGCCCCCGCCTTGCGCGTGGCTGAAAACCCGCCTCTGGACGTGATGGCCATCGACAACCTGCCGTCGATGCTGCCTCTGGAAAGCTCGATCGACTATGCTGGCCAGCTTCTGCCCTCGCTTCTGACGCTTGATGACCTGTCTTCCGGCGTCTGGGCGCGCGCCGAGGCGACGTTCAAGACCCATATGAAGGATATCTGACGTGGAAACCCTGATCGGAAGCACCGCAGGCGTGATCAGCACGATTTGCTGGTTACCACAAACCCTTCGGGCCTGGCGCACGCGTCACACGGCAGACCTGTCCTTGCCAACGAACGTGATGGTCTTTGCCTCCATCGCCCTGTGGCTGATCTATGGCCTGATGCTTGAGGCATGGCCGATGGTCATCGCCAACGCAATCGCCCTTGTGATGGTCGGTCTGATCATCACGGCAAAACTGAAATTCGGCTGAAGGAGCTTCGTTATGACTATCCATTGGTGTGGCACCGGCCTGTCGGCCATCCCCGGCCTGCGCCGCCTGATCGAAAACGGTGGCAACGTGGTGGTCTGGAACCGGACCGTTGATAAGGCGCGCGAGGCAGTGGGCGACCTGACCGACAACATTCGCGCCTTCGATCTGGACGCCGTGACAGACGCGCTGGCCCCCGGCGACATCGCGGTGTCGATGCTGCCCGGCGACCTGCATGTGCCGCTGGCACAGCGCTGCCTGCAAAAAGGCGCGCATTTCGTATCGTCCAGCTATATCTCGCCCGAGATGCGCGCGCTGGACGAGGACTTCCGAGATGCAGGTCTGGCCTGTGTGAACGAGATCGGGCTGGACCCCGGCATCGACCACCTGATGGCGCACTGGCTGGTGGCGGATTACAAGGCCAGCGCGGCCTTTGATACCGACAACACACTCAGCTTCATCAGCTATTGCGGTGGTGTGCCGAAGATCCCGAACCCGTTTCGCTACAAATTCAGCTGGTCGCCCCTTGGGGTGCTGAAAGCACTCCGCTCGCCCTCGCGCTCGGTCAAGGGCGGCAAACCGCTGGACGTGGCCCGCCCGTGGGACGCGATCAGCAGCTATGACGCCCCCCTGCCCGTGCCCGAAAGTTTCGAGGTCTACCCGAACCGCGACTCGATCCCCTTCATGGAGGATTACAGGTTCGACCCCGCATGGAACGTCGATACCTTCGTGCGCGGCACCCTGCGCCTGAACGGCTGGTCCGAGGCGTGGAAAGACGTGTTTGCCGAGGTCGAAACGCTGGAAGGCACATCCGGTGACGCGCGTCTGAAAGAAATGTCCGACCAGTTCTGGCGCGACAATGCCTATGACAAAGGAGAGCCGGACCGTGTCATCATGTGCGTGGCACTGAAGGCCGAAAAGGATGGCGAAACGGTCTATCACAAAACCTATGTGATGGACGCATGGGGCGACGACCGCGGCACCGCCATGGCCCGGCTGGTTTCAACCCCCGTGTCGCTGGCTGTTGACATGATCCGCGACGGCACAGCCCCCGCAGGTGTGTCCGCCGCATCGGCCGATCCCGAAATGATCGAGGCATGGATGGGGCACGTGAAAGAACTGGCGCAACATGTCGAAGTGGTCGATCACCTGTAGCACCAGCATCGTCGTATCGGGGGCGTATCCGGCATGGCAGGCACGCCCCGGCGAAAGCCGGGGCAGCGCCAGATTATCGCCGAAGCATCGAAATACCGACTATGCGCATTCCAGAAGCAGCGTTCCCGCACCGGTGTTTGAAATCGGGATGTGATAGTTCCGGGTAAGCTCGG
>JAUHWP010000139.1 GCA_030424645.1 Alphaproteobacteria bacterium | reverse complement strand
GCGTCGAACGTGACCTCGCGCGGCAGGGCCACAAGGCTTCCGGTGCGAATTTCCTCAAGGCTTTTCAGCGAGGTCGTGACCATCACAAAAAGTGGCATCAGGTAATAAAGCGCAAAGAGGCCCAGCAGGATGTACAGCACCCAGCGGAGAACAATCTTGCCGAATGCGCCACTTTTGCGCGCGGGGGGATGTGCAAGATCAGTCATTTTTCGCTCGCAGTTCCGAATAGAGGTAAGGCACGACAATCGCGAACACGACCAGCATCATGATCATCGCGGAACTGGCCGCCTGACCGATGTCGCCGCGCGAGAATGCCATGGCGTACATGTACGTTGCGGGCAGATCGGTCGCATAGCCCGGCCCGCCGCCCGTCAGCGCGATGACAAGGTCGAAACTTTTGATCGCAAGGTGGGCCAACACGATGAAGGCGGACATAAAGATCGGACCCATCGACGGAATGATGATCGCCGAATAGATCCGCCATGTTGGGATACCATCGACCTGCGCGGCCTTGATGATCTCGTCATCCACCGACCGAAGCCCGGCCAGGAACAGCGCCATGACGAAGCCCGAGCTTTGCCAGACAGCGGCGATCACAACCGTGTAGATCGCGAAATCCGGGTTGACGAGCCAGTCGAAGCTGAAGCTTTCAAAACCCCAGCTTTTCACCGTGGCCTCGATCCCCAGACCGGGGTTCAGGATCCATTTCCACGCAGTCCCGGTGACAATCATCGACAGCGCCATGGGGTAAAGGTAAATCGTGCGGATCATACCCTCGGTGCGGATTTTCTGGTCCAGCAGAATGGCCAGCAGCAGCCCCAGCACCATGGCGATGATGATGAACAGGGCACCGAAGATGAACAGGTTGTTCATCGCCGTGTCCCAGCGCGGCGAGGCGAACAGGCGCTCGTATTGAATGAAGCCCTCGATCTCGTATCTGGGCAGCAGACGAGAGCGGGTCAGCGAGACCCATGCCGTCCAGGCGATAAACCCGTATACAAAAACGAGAACGGCGATGAATGAGGGCGCAAGCACCACCTTCGGCAGGTGCGTTTCCAGCCATTTTGTCATCAGATCAATCCCCGGAAGGCTGCACCCCCGCCCAAAACCGGACAGGGGTGCAGCGGTCAGTTCTTACATGCTGTTCGCGACAGCGTCGGCCAGCATCTGAACAGCGTCAGCCGACGACATGTCCGAGTTGAAATGCGCGGTCACCACGTCAGTGATCGCACCGGCCTGAGCGCCACGCAGCGCCATGCCATGGGCATAGCTGGGCAGAAGCGAGCCGTTGGCCGAGCTGGCATTCATATCCTCGGACGAGGTATGGGCGCAGCTGTCGAACTCGTCCAGCGCCACGTCGACACGGGCCGGGATCGAGCCTTTGTTCAGGTTGAACACCTTCTGGAAGTTCTGACCAACGATCAATTCAGCCAGCAGGTCCTGCCCGGCTTTCTTGTCGTCACCATCCACCGTGAACATGGCAAAGCTGTCCACGTTATAAAGGAAGCCGTCACCCGGTGTTGACTGGCACAGGAAATCTTCTCCCGGCACTTTGCCGGCGGCAAGGAATTCACCCTTGGCCCAGTCGCCCATGATCTGGAACGCGGCTTCGCCGTTCATCACCATCGCGGTGGCAAGGTTCCAGTCCCGGCCCGAGAAGTTGTCGTCCACGTAGCCGCGCATTTTGCGCATCTGGTCAAACACCGCGACCATCCCGTCCGAGGTCAGCGTGTCGGGGTCGAGATCGACAAAGGCTTTCCTGAACCCCTCCGGGCCAAGAATGCCCAGCGCCACGGCCTCAAAAACCGTGGCGTCCTGCCACGCCTGCCCGCCATGGGCCAGCGGGATCACCCCGGCGGCTTGCAGCTTCTCGGCGGCGGCGTTGAATTCGTCCCACGTGGTCGGCATCGCGACGCCGTTGGCCTCAAGCACATCGGCATTGGCCCAGATCCAGTCGATCCGGTGCACGTTGACCGGCGCGGCACACCATGTGCCCTCGCATTTCATGTGGTTGGCAATCGACTCGGGCAGCACATCCGCCCAGCCATTTGCGTCAGCCACCGACGAGATATCGGCCAGCACACCTTCTTCATACCATTCCTGAATGGCCGGGCCTTTCAACTGAACGGCCGTCGGTGCATTGCCAGCCAGAACGCGGGCGCGCAGCGCGGTCATGGCCGCGTCGCCACCCCCACCAGCCACCGGCATATCGGTCCAGGTGCCACCCTTGGAGGCAAACTCCTCTTGCAGAACTGCAACGGATTTGGCCTCGCCCCCCGATGTCCACCAGTGCAGCACTTCGGCTTGCGGTTCGGCCACGGCAACGTTGCTTGCCATGAAGGCAAATGCGGATACGGCCGCGAAAGCGGTTCTTTTCATCTTATGATCCTCCCAAAATCTGCCGCCTAGCTTGGCGGCGATGGCGTTAGCATGCGCCCGCGACCCGAGTCGCGGCAACGCCCAACCATGCAGACGACACGCCCCGAACGCAGATTTTTCGCCTTTCTGTTACAGCCTGTTACCTAATCCTTGATTCTGTTGCATGTTGTTACAAAAGCTGGGCAAACCTGCCCGGTTGCTGCGGGCGCTCAGGGAGGGGAACCGAGGGTGGCAATTCCACGTCTACTTGTTGTCGACGACGATGCAGAAATGCTGTCGATGATGACGCAGTTTCTGCGCCAGAACGGGTTTATCGCCCTGCCCGCCGCCTCTGAAGACGACATTCGGGGGCATCTGGACGCCGGGCGTATCGACCTGATCCTGCTGGATGTGATGCTGGGCGACGAAAACGGGGTCGATATCTGTGGCCGCCTGCGCGCCGAACAGGACGTGCCGATCATCCTGGTTTCGGCCCTGTCAGCCGACCACCAGCGCATGGCGGGGTACGAGGTCGGGGCCGATGACTATATCGCCAAGCCGTTCAACCCGCAGCTTCTGCTGGCGCGGGTGCGCGCGGTTCTGTTGCGCGCGCAGCGCACACCGTCACTGGCCTATCGCCGCCGGGTGTCGGTCTTTCACTTCGGCGGCTGGGTCTATCACGGAAAGCGCGACGAGGTGCTGTCGCCCGAGGGATTTCAGGTCGCGCTGTCGCAACGTGAAACCGCGCTTCTGCAGGTGCTGCTGGCAAATCCCCACATCCCGCTGACCCGCGAAGAAATCGCCGCCGCGCTGGATGTCACCGGCGACGGGAACCAGCCCGAGGCCACGGGCCGCGCCATCGACGTTCTGGTCGGGCGTCTTCGGACGAAGATCGAAAAGAACCCGAAAGACCCGCAGATGCTGCGCACTGAACGCGGCACCGGTTACGTGTTCGCGGTCGATGTTGCGGTGACGGACAGCTGATGTCGCGTGGGCTGTCCTTGCGGCGCGTGGGCGGGGCCTGGGTGGTGCTAGCCTTTATCGCCGGGGTCTTGTCCGCCGCGCTGTGGCTGGGGTCGGTGCGGGCGTGGGATCGGCACCTGTCGCGGGCCGCGGCGGCAGGCTTCACCGTTTACGAGGCGCTGCGGACCGGGGTGTCGCCGGGCAACCAGATTTCCATAACGCCCCTGTCGGCGGTCGATGCAACAACCGCCACCATGGGCGATTTCGCCCGGCTGCCGGACACGCCAAGACCGGCCTATGTCACCAATATCTCGATCCTGATCCGCCCGGCGCAACCGACGGATCGGGCCGTGCTGACGCTTGGCATCGTCTCGGACGAACTGGTCTATCCGATCTCGGACATCGTGGCGCGCAACGATCCGATCCCGGCGGCGCGGCTGGGACAGGTGACACGCCTTCTGGCCACCTATTGCAGCGAACCGATCATCTTTGCCCGCTATGCGGACAAACCGTGGCAACGGGTTGACGGAACCGGTATCTGGGGATGCACCAGCGCCCCACCCGATTTGCGTGTTCCCGCCGCGATCGCGGCAATCGTCGCGCTGGCGGCCCTTCTGACCCATGTCGGCAACACAACCGGCGGCTTTGAGAACTTCGCACAGGCCCTGCGCGGGCGCCGACGCTTCGGTGGCCCCGAAAGCTATGACATCGAGGGACCGACCGAGCTTCAGAACATCGTGGCCGCAGTCAATTCCTATCTTCAGGCCGAGCGCGCGCAGCTTGCCCAGCGCGCCATGGTCCTGTCCGGGGTCAGCCATGATCTGGGCACCCCGGCAACGCGGCTGCGGCTGCGCACGGCGCTGATCCCGGATGACGCCCTGCGCGAGAAGCTGGAGGCGGATATCGACCAGATGACCGGCATGATCGAAAGCGTGCTGACCTATACAAGGTCGGAAATCAGCGCCGAGGAACCGCGCCAGCTGTCGCTGACATCGCTGGTCGATGCGCTGGTCGCGGATTACCAGGATACCGGCAGCCCGGTTTCCATCCGCGATCAGGCACCGGTGATCATCGAAGGGGGGGCCTCGGTGTTCATGTCGCGTCGCGGGCACAGCATGTTGCCCGACGAACGCCGGGTGCTGGTGACGGCGCGACCGATCTCGCTTCAGCGGGCGATATCGAACCTGATTGACAACGCGCTGAAATACGGGCGGCGGGCGACGGTGGCGCTGGAAACCGATGCTGAAACCGCAACGATCATCGTCGAGGATGAAGGTTCGGATTACGCGGCAGATGACATCGAGCGTATGATGGCGCCCTTCCAGCGCGGTGAAAATACGGTGAATATTGGCGGGTTCGGGCTGGGTCTGACCATCGTGGCCACAGTGGCCAACCAGCATGGCGGCACGCTCAGGTTCGAAACTGGCGACAAAGGGCTGCGGGCGCTTCTGTCGATTCAGCGAAACTGAGCATCCCCGAGAAGCTTTGCCCGGCACATATCGCGCCGGGCAAAATGTTCATCTCCATTCTTGTTACGAGGGGCGCACCACGTAAACGGAACATTCGGAATGGCGCACCACACGGGCGGCGTTCGGACCCAGAAGGTAATCCTTCAGGTCGGGCCTGTGCGCCCCGATCACGATCAGGTCCGACTTGCCCAGCTTGGCGGCGCGCAGAACTTCCTCGTATACCGTCCCGACCGCCACGACATGGCGCACGCCGCCATCCCGTTCGGCCCCCAGTGTCGTTCTGGTCATCTCTTTCAGAAGCTCCTTGGCCCGTTCCTTGACAGGCTCGACATGGTGATCCTGGAAATAAGCCCCCACCACCGACATCCCGAAATCCGGCACCACGGTGATGACATCCAGCTGCGCGCCGTCCGCCTCGGCCAGTTTCGAGGCGGTGGTCAGCACCTCTTTCTCTTCGTCGGGACGGTTGATGTCGACGGCACAAAGAATTGTCTTGCTCATGCCAGTTCTCCTTGCGGTGTTTCGTCTTCGGTCCGGCGCGATTGCAGAAAGGCGACAAGGCCCAGAAGCAGAAGCGCCGGAATGAAGATCAGCTCTTTCGGCAGTTGGTTGGACGGGGCCTGCACCGCAGCGATCTGCACCGGTTCGTCCCCATAGAAATCGAACGAGGCCAGCTTGTCGGACAGGAAGGTGCCGAACATCGGTTCGTCCAGCTTGATCGTGTCGCCTTCGGGCACCAGCATGATGCCCAACGCATCCATCCGCGCCTGCGCGTCGCCCTCGTCGGTCACGTCGAAGACAATCGTCAGATCCTTGCTTTCCAGCGTATCGAAATCCGGGCCACGGATCACCGCGCGCAGCTGATCACCCGGCGATGCCTCCTCCAGCGCCGTGGCAAATTGCGCGGGCGGAATCTCGGCGAAGGGTGGCTGGATCTGGTTCATGAAGAAGCCCGGACGGAACAGCGCAAAGGCCACCACCAACAAGGCCACCGTTTCCCAGATCCGCGATTTCGTCAGGAAAAAGCCCATCGTGCCTGCGGTAAAGACCAGAATGCCGATCGTCGCCACGATGAACACGATGATCCCCTGCATCCATGTCACGTCGATCAACAGAAGGTCGGTGTTGAAGATGAACACGAAGGGCAAGGCCACGGTGCGCAGGCTATAGAAGAACGCGGTGAACCCGGTGCGGATGGCATCGCCCCCCGACACGGCGGCTGCCGCGAAACTTGCCAATCCGACTGGTGGCGTCACATCCGCCATGATCCCGAAATAGAACACGAACAGGTGCACGGCGATCAGCGGCACAACCAGACCGGATTGCGCGCCAAGCTCGACCACGACCGACACCATCAGCGAGGACACGACGATATAGTTCGCCGTGGTCGGCAGGCCCATCCCAAGGATCAGGGACAGGATCGCCACGAAGATCAGCATCAGGATCAGGTTGCCGCCCGATAGGAACTCGACGAAATCGGCCATCACCTGCCCGATCCCGGTCAGCGACACAGTGCCCACGATGATCCCGGCGGTGGCGGTGGCCAGACCGATCCCGATCATGTTGCGGGCGCCGTCGATCATCCCTTCGATCAGGTCTTTGAACCCTTCGCTCAACCGTGCAACCGCATCGCTTTCGCCGCGGAACATGGCTTTCAGCGATTTCTGGGTCAGCAGGATGCCGAACAGCAGGAAGGTCGCCCAGAAGGCCGACAGGCCCGGCGATTTCCGCTCGATCATCAGGAAGTAAACCAGAACGATGATCGGCAGCAGATAATAAAGACCCGATTTGTAGATCTTGGCCACATCCGGCAGTTCCACCACTTCGGCGTTGGGATCGTCCGGCTCAAGGTCCGGCACCTGTGCGGCCAGATAGATCAGCGCGATATAGATGACGAACAGCAGGATCGACAGAACCCAGCCCGACCCGGACGGGAACATCGACACGATCCAGCCAACCGGATATTGCGTGGCATAGCACAGAAGGGCAAAGCCCGCGAAGAAGGCGAACATGCCGCCGATGGTCTTGCCCATCGACACCACCTTGTTGCCGATGGTCGGCATCCGGTTCTTCACCGCCTCAAGATGCACGATATAGACCAGCGCGATGTAGGAAATGATCGCAGGCAGGAAGGCGTGGGTGATCACCTCGACATAGGAGATGCCCACATATTCCACCATCAGGAAGGCAGCAGCGCCCATCACCGGCGGCATGATCTGGCCGTTTACGGATGAGGCAACCTCGACCGAGCCAGCCTGTTCGCTGGAAAAGCCCACACGC
>JAUHWP010000138.1 GCA_030424645.1 Alphaproteobacteria bacterium | reverse complement strand
GGGTTGATGCCCAGGGGTGCGGAACCGGCGGCTTTTGGCGAAAACATCTCGACCCTTGGGATGGATGAGACCAACCTGTGCATCGGGGACATTCTGACCGCTGGCACCGCCACCCTGCAAATCAGTCAGGGGCGGCAACCCTGTTGGAAGCTGAACGCCCATACCGGGCACGAAACCATGGCCTATCACTTTCAGAAAACCGGTCGGACCGGGTGGTATTACCGGGTTCTGGAACCGGGGGTCGTGACACAGGGCGACCCGATCACCCTGATCGCCCGCCCCTGCCCCGGCTGGAGCGTGGCCCGCGTCACCCAGGCACGGCTGACCCGACGGATCAGCCCTGACGACGCCGCGCGGTTGGCGAACCTGCCCGAACTGGCCCCCGGCTGGCGCGCGGCCTTTGCCCGGATGGCTGGCGGCGATCACACCGAAGACACCAGCGCGCGGCTGGGAAATCGCTGAAGGCGCACAGCCGTCGGCATGGCGGGCTGTGCAGGCGCGGATGCCGTATTTCGCTTGCGTGTGAAAGCGAAATACGACACTCCAGAAGTAACCGACAAATTTAGTAGGAATACGGACGATGCCCCAGACCACCGGAACCTTCGCCACCGATCAAGCCTCGAAATACCTGCAACAGCTGTGCAAGCATTTCGCCCACAAGATCGAGGTCACATACACCCCCACCCAAGGCACCTGTCACTTTGTTTTCGGCCCTGCCGAGATGCGCGCGACCGATACCGAACTTCAGGTGCAGATCGACCTGCAGGATGAAAGCGCCGTGGCGCAGGCACAGTCAGTGATCGACAAGCACCTTGCACGCTTCGCTTTCCGCGAAGGGTTCACAAACATGACCTGGCAAGTGTAAGCACCACCCGCACGGGGCAGGCCAGGACGGCGAGGGCTCAGGCCGCGATCCTTGCATACTGGGGGTCCGCCCCGACCATGCAATCGGCGACCCCTACCCGCGGAGCCGAACTGCAAGGCGCCCGTCAATCGCCAGCAGCCCGATGCCGATCAGACCCATGCCAGCATAGTGCCGCAAGGCCAGCTCCTCTCCCAGAACAAGGGTGCCCAGCAGGATGGCGCTGACCGGGATTAGCAGGGTGACAAGGGCGGCATTGACCGCCCCGGCCGAGGCAAGAATGCGAAAGAAGATCACATAGGCCAGCGCCGTCGACAAGATGGCCAGGGCCAGAACCGATGCGATCACCGTCAGGCCGGGGGCGGGCAGCGACCACGGTCGGTCCACCGTCGATATGATCGGCAACCAAATGGGTTCGTTTTCAACGGCGCCCGTATACTGCGGCAAAACCATAGGACAGGGCCGCCCCAAGGCACGCCACCATACCCAGCAAGGCAAAGCCCGCCCCGTTCGCCACATCGGACCCCAGCAGAACGACCACCCCCAGGAACCCGAACAGGATGCCGACAAGCTTTCCCGCCGCCATGCGTTCGTCGGCCAGAAGAAAATGCGCCACGACGATGGAAAAGATCGGGGTGGTGGCGTTCAGGATCGACGCAAGACCGCTGGGGATCATGGTCTGCGCCCAGAACAGCAGGCTGAACGGGACAAGGTTGTTCAGAAACCCCATGACGCAGAAGGCACCGATGGCGCCTTCGGCAACCGGCCAGGGCGTGCCGCGTATCCGCAGGATCGCGATCAGGGCCAAGGCCGCAAGACTCGTGCGCAGTGCGACAACGGTCAGCGGTGGCAGGTCCCGCAGCGCGATGGCGACGAAGAAGAACGACCCGCCCCAGAGGATCGAAAGCAGGGAAAGCAGCGCCCAGTCCTGTAATGTCATACGCATGGCACATATCCGCGTTTGAGGATGCCATCCAAGGTCTAGTGCTTCGGCCTGTTCGATACTGGCCGTTTTCGGACCTCATCACCTGTGCGGCCTCGCGCCCGGCCGGCCAGCAGGCTAGGCTTGGGTCATGCTCGATTTTGAAACATGCAATGCCGCACGGCTCAGGCGCGACCCGGCTTTCGACGGAAAGTTCTTCACGGCGGTCCGCACCACGGGAATATACTGCCGCCCGGTCTGTCTGGTGAAACATCCGCTGACCAAGAATGTCAGCTATTACCCGACCGCCGCCGCCGCCGAACGCGCAGGATATCGGCCCTGCCTGCGCTGTCGCCCGGAAACCGCCCCGTTCTGCGCGGCCTGGAACGGCACAAGGACAACCGTCGCACGAGCCATGAAGCTGATCGAGGCTGGCGCGCTTGACACCGGCACCGTCGGGGATCTTGCCGACCGTCTGGGTGTTGGCACGCGGCACCTGTCGCGGCTGTTTGCCGATCATGTCGGCGCGTCGCCGCTTCAGACGGCCCAGACCCTGCGCATCGGACGGGCCAAGCGCCTGCTGGACGAAACCGCCCTGCCGATCACCGACATCGCTTTCAGGGCAGGTTTCGGCAGCGTCCGGCAGTTCAACGCGGCCTTTCGGAAGCTCTATGGCCGTCCGCCCTCGTCGATCCGCAAAGCGCGGTGATGGCAGGCGGAACGCCCCGGTGCGACCGGATAATCCGCCCGCCCGATCCGGTTTCACAAAACACCTCTTTATGTTCGGTCCCCTCTGGCATTAGAACCGCGATATGATCGTTCGAACGCCCCCAAACGCGCTTAGCTTGTTCTTCATCATGCAAGGATCCGTGGTGCCCCGCATCCTTGGCAAGATGGGCTTTGTCTTCCTGCTGACCCTCGCCGTCGTTCTGGTGGACAAGATGATGATGCCCCTGCCCCGGATATCGCTGGGCGCGATGAGCGTTTTCGGCGTCGCCCTGTCGCTGTTCCTGGGGTTTCGCAACAACGCGGCTTATGACCGCTGGTGGGAGGCCCGCAAGCTGTGGGGCAGCCTGATTGCCGACACGCGCAGCCTGGCCCGCCAGTTAGAGATGTTTGACGTTCCGGCCGACCAGCGCCCCGCCCTGCTGAACATGGTCGCGGCCTTCACCCATGCACACAGGGGAAGTCTGCGGCATTGCAACACCGAACCCGAGATTGCCGCCTGGATCGGGGACGAAAAGGCCAGGGCCTTGCTGGCGCGGGCCAATCCCGCCGATGCCGCGCTCAGCGACGTTGCGCACCAATTCTCAGGGCTGCACCGTGCCGGGCACCTGGACGGGTTTGCGCAGATGGCCCTGTCGGACACGCTGTCGCGATTGGCCCTGTCGCAGGCCGAGTGTGAGCGTATCCAGACCACGCCCCTGCCCTTCGTCTATTCGCTTCTGGTGCGGCGCACGACCTATCTGTATTGCGCATTGTTGCCCTTTGCCCTTCTTGGATCCGTCGACTGGTTCGCCCCGGTCTTTGCGCTGGTCGTGGCCTATGTTTTCTTCGGCCTGCAAGCGGTAACGAACGAGCTGGAGCACCCGTTCGAAGCCCGGCCCAACGGCCTGCCGCTGGATGCCATGAGCCGCGTGATCGAACGCACGCTGTGCGATGCGCTTGGGCACGACATCCCGCCCGCATTGACGCCCAGGGATCACCTGCTTACCTGAGGCGTTTCACGAACCGCACTATCGCGCCACCCGGTGCACCCAAGCCTGATCGAACACCGTTTCGTCACCTTCCCGGGCCACAAGGCGTTGCATGATCTCGAAATGATCGTGGTGGCCAACCATCCCGGTTTCGGCCCGGGTGGACACGCGCCAATCCCCGCGCCCGAAACTGCGCTGCCAGGTGATCTGCGCCTCGGCATCTGCCGGGTTGGCGGGGTCGACGGTCCAGACCTCGCGCATGGCATTTTCAGTGATGATACCGGTTTCAAGATCCTCGATGCGGCCACGATCAGACGAAATCGTCAATGTGATCCGTCCAGTTTGCGGATCAACCTGCCGCGTTTTTTCATCCTGCCCGTCGCGCAACACACGGGTGCGCCGCGGCGGGGCCGAAACCGGGGGCGGAAAGGTCCATTCATCGCCCTGTGACGGGTCACGGACCGGCAGGCCCAGACGACCGCTTTCAATTGTCAGCGTCGCCAGCTCCGGCTCGGGCCAGGCATACGGCCAATAGCTGCCCGCCACGGCCAGCCGCAGGCGATGGCCTTTCGGCAGGTGATAGGCGGTTTCGTCAAGCGCAAGCGTCACCTCGACCGTTTCGTCGGGGGTCAGGTCGCGCTTGGCGTCAAACCCATCACGATTGCGCAGGTCCAACAGCCCCATGGTGATCATCATCGAGCTGCCATCGGGCCGGAGGTCACACAGTCGCACCACCAGTTGCGCACGGGGCCGATCTGCCGCCACGCGCAACCGGACCGTCGGTCGCCCGACGATGTCCATCCCGTGTTCCAACGGTTGACCGTCAAAACAGGCACTGCGCGCATCGTCCGGCTGTTGGTCATCCGGCAGTTCGCCCGGCCCGAAACCGAAGGTAAAGAACTCGCCGCATTGCTCGCCATGACGCAGGTCGGGCGCAACCGTGGCCGGCAACGGCCCTGACAAGGCGTCCCCAAGCGGTAAATCCCGCACCCGCACCCGCGCCGAAGGCAGGGTCTGCTCACAAATCCAGCGGCCCGCGCGATGGCTGGCAGACACGTCCGGCTTTGCACTGTCCATCACATAGGCACGCCATGCCGGGTCACGCTCGGCGCCGTTGTCGACGCCTTTCAACCAGCGATCCCACCAGCGCAGCGCCTCTTGCAGATAGCCGATCGACGGCCCGATCTGCGATATATGCGGGTATTTGTGCCCCCATGGCCCGGCGACACCCTTGACCGGTGCATCAAGGTTTTCGACCAGATACCGCATGGTATTGCGATAGCCGTCATGCAGCCCCCCAAAGGCCAGAACGGCGGCCTTGATCGTGCTGCAATCCTCGCACACCGACCCGTGCTTCCAATAGGCGTCGCGATCCCGATGCTCGGTCCACAGGCGCGGCAAGGGCGGCGTGTTCTCAAGCCGTTCAAGCCACATCGCCCGCCACGTGTCGCCAATCTGGTCCGGGTCCGGCGGCATGGAAAACCACGACAGCACCGTGGCCGCCCAGCTGATATTATCCGAATGCTGGATGCCGCCCTTGTAATGCACATCATCGGCATAGCGATCGACGGTCGACCCGATGGTGATCACCGCCTTCAACGCCGCCGGGGCACGGGCGGCGATCTGCAAGCCATTGAAGCCACCCCATGATATGCCCTGCATCCCCACCGCCCCGGTGCACCACGGCTGACTGGCGATCCAGGCGATGATGTCTTCCCCGTCCTGAAGCTCCTCTTCCGAATATTCGTCGTCGAACAAGCCTTCGCTTTCCCCGCACCCGCGCCGATCCACGCGGAGGCAGGCATAGCCCCGCGCGGCGATCCATGGATGCATTCCCGCGTCGCGTTCGGCGGTGCCATCGGTCTTGCGATAGGGCAGATATTCAAGGATTGCCGGAACCGGGTTGTCTAGGGCATCGACCGGCATCCAGACACGCGCCGACAGACGCGTCCCGTCGGGAAGCTCGACACCGAGATCGCGGTCATGGGTCAGGTCGTGAAGACGGGTGTTCTGCATGGCGTGGCTTTCCTGGGGTTGGGTCTTACCGTTATGGAACAGCTTTCCCCATCGCGGCCCGAAGGCGCAAGGGTTATGACCCCGCCTTCCCGGACCTTAGCGCCAGTTCAGAACCACCTTGCCGGACAGGCCGGATTTCATCGCGGCAAAACCCTCCTTGAACTCGTCCACGCTCATCCGGTGGGTGATCACGCGGCTCACATCCAGCCCGTTCTGTAGCATGGCAATCATCTTGTACCAGGTTTCGAACATCTCGCGGCCATAGACGCCCTTGATGGTGATCGCCTTGAAGACGATACGCGACCAATCGACAGGGGACTTGCCGGGCGGAATGCCCAAAAGCGCGATCTTGCCGCCCATGATCAGGCTTTCCACCATCTGGTCCAGCGCCTGCTGGCTGCCCGACATTTCCAGCCCGACATCGAAGCCCTGTTTCATGCCCAGTTCTTCGATCACATCACGCAGTTCTTCACGGCTCACGTCCACAGTGCGGATATTGGGGCAGACATGTTCCGCCAGCTTCAGCCGGTCGGGGTTGATGTCGGTGATCACCACATGTCGCGCGCCCGCATGACGGGCCACCGCAGCGGCCATGATGCCAATTGGCCCCGCGCCGGTGATCAACACATCCTCGCCCAGCAGATCGAAGCTCAGCGCCGTGTGCACCGCGTTGCCGAGCGGATCAAGGATCGCGCCGATCTCGTCCGGAATATCATCGGGCAGCGGTACCACGTTGAATGCAGGCAGCCGCAGGTACTCGGCAAACGCCCCCTGCACATTCACCCCGATACCGCGCGTGCCGGGATCAAGATGGAACTTGCCCGACCGGCTTTGGCGACTTTCGGTGCCCACCACATGGCCTTCGCCCGAACACCTCTGCCCGATCTCAAGCCCGGTCACATTGCGGCCAAGCTCGACAATCTCGCCGGCGAACTCATGCCCGGTGATCATCGGCACCGGCACGGTGGCCTCGGCCCATTCGTCCCAGTTCCAGATATGGATATCCGTGCCGCAAATGCCGGTGGCATTGATGCGGATCAGCACGTCATCGGGGCCGATTTCCGGCACCGGCGCCTGCACCGTCCAAAGCCCTTCCTCGGGCTTGGATTTTTCCAGGGCTTTCATCGTGTTTGGCAGGCTCATTTGATCACTCCCAAGTTGCGACCCACCTTGGCGAAGGCGGTCAGCGCGCGGTCAAGCTGGTCGGTGGTCAGCGCGGCGCTCATCTGTGTGCGAATGCGCGCCTTGCCATGCGGCACCACCGGATAGAAAAAGCCCGAGACATAGACGCCTTCGTCAAATAGCCCGGCCGCCATCTTCTGCGCGAGCGGCGCGTCGCCCAGCATGACCGGGATGATCGGATGTTCACCGTCCAGAAGATCAAAGCCCAGCTTGCTTAACCCGTCGCGCCAATAGCGGGCATTCTCGAACAGGCGGGCGCGCAGATCGGCGCCCTCTTCCACCAACCGGATCGCCTCAAGCCCTGCCGCAACGATCGACGGGGGCAGCGCGTTCGAAAACAGATAGGGCCGCGCCCGCTGGCGCAACAGATCAATCACCGCCTGCGGCCCAGCGATATAGCCACCAAGCGCGCCGCCCAATGCCTTGCCCAGCGTGCC
>JAUHWP010000015.1 GCA_030424645.1 Alphaproteobacteria bacterium | reverse complement strand
TGTATGCGGCCCTGAAGGAAAAGATGGCGGGCAGCCAGGGCGAACTTCACGCGCTGGCGTTGACCACGAAAGTGCCTGAGTAAGCGCTTCGGTTCGTCACCGACCCGATCACAATCAGCAAGGAATCTACATGACCGACGCAAAATCCCGTATCGACGAAACCGTCAAAGCCAACGACGTTGTGCTTTACATGAAAGGCACGAAAGAAATGCCGCAATGCGGATTCTCATCCCGCGTTGCCGGTGTTCTGAACTTCATGGGCGTAAACTTCACCGATGTGAACGTGCTGGCGGACGAAGAAATCCGCCAAGGCATCAAGGACTATTCCGACTGGCCCACCATCCCGCAGCTTTATGTCAAAGGCGAGTTTGTGGGCGGTTGCGACATCATCACCGAGATGACCCTGTCGGGCGAGCTGGACACGCTGTTCGACGAAAACGGCGTTGCCTATGACAAAGAGGCTGCCGACAAGATCCGCGAAGCCAACGGCTAAGCCCGCTTACTGCGCCATACATTGCGACAGAAGCGTTTCGTCCGTGCCATTGGGAACATCCTCCCACGTCAGGAACGCTTCGTCGCCCTTGGTCCACCAGACATACCCGGCAGCATCCGGGTTCTGGACATATCGCACACCCGACGCCGACATGGCCTGGCTCAGCGCCACCTGCTGGCCTTCCACGGAAATCACCGCAAAAGACCCGTCTGTCCCGTTGACATAGGTGGCCCAGACCGTCGCCCCGCGGTCACAGCCGTATTTCAGCGTGTCCATGACCGTGTCCGCCCAAACGGGACCGACCATCGCTGAAGCGCACAGGACAGCACAGGCAAAGCGCCTGCCCATTGCAGCCGGGGCAATCATATCAGCCAGCACGCTCTTCGATCTCGGCGGCAACCGCTTCGGCACGGGCGGCAATCTCGGCCAGCGTGTCCGTCACCGCGTCCGGGATCACCGGCACTTCGACCTTCTGGGGGGCAGCATTTTGCAGGGCATAGATCTGGGCCTCCAGATCGGCCACCTTCTTGTCCGCCAGCTTCACCTTGTCTTCCATGCCCGCCGTCTTGTCGGCCAGCATCAACCCGGCCATCAGCAACATCCGGCTTTCGGTCAGGTTGCTCATCTGGCTGACCAGAACCGAGGCTTCGTTGTCCAGCATCTTGGCTGCGGCGACCAGGAAATGCTCCTCGCCTTCCTGACAGGCGACATCGAAGGTGCGGCTTCCAATGGTGATGTTGATATCAGGCATCGGCGCCCTCCTTCCCGGTCGCTGTCGTGGTCTGGGCCGAGGTTGCTTTTTCCGCGATCAACTGCCCCAGTTCACCCAGAACGGCATCCAGTTCTGCCCGGTCGGCGGATTGCGCCACGCGCAGCCCTTCAAGTTCGGTTGCCATCGCAGAATTGACAAGTTCGGCATCCGCCACACCGGCCCCGACGGCGTCACGCAAGGCATCGTTGCTGGCGCGCAAATCCGCATTCACCTGTCGCATCTTGCTCAGCACCTGTTCGTCGGTCGCAAGCTGCGTGGTCATCCGGTCGATCTCGTCGCGCAAGCGGCTCAGTTCTTCGGCGCGGCTTTGCTGCAAGGCTTTCACCCGCTCGGCCAACTGGCTGTTCGCCGTCCGCTCTTCATCCAGCTCTGCTTTCAGCCGCGCGATTTCTTCGCCGGAACCGCTTGCCTGCGCAGGCAGCGCGGACAATCCGTTGCTGATCCGCTCAAGCGCGGTGGTAATGCGGGTTTCCAATTCGGAAATATCACTCATGTTCTGCCCTGAACCAGTATTGTTTGCCTGATCTTGTCATATGCCCGCCAAGCTGACAACGCACGACATGCGTGCGAATCGGCGTTGCGTGCCACTATGCCGATTTTAGCCGACCCCCGACCAAATTGCGCCCCCCCGTTCTTTTCCAAACACTTGGCGCGCGACATGCACCTTGGCTTGACCCGTGGCAAATCGCTGCTATCAGAGGGCCAACCTCAACTTTGTCAAAGGATATTGACCGTTGGACATCGCCACGCTTCGCAAAAGCCACCCCGATCACTGGAAAAAAGCCTCCGCGATCCGCTCACTGACGCTGGATGCGGTTGCCGCCGCGAACTCGGGTCACTCCGGTATGCCGATTGGCATGGCCGACGTGGCGACAGTGCTTTTTCAGAACCACCTGAAATTCGATGCCTCTGCGCCCCTCTGGGCTGACCGTGACCGGTTCATCCTGTCGGCAGGCCACGGCTCGATGCTGATCTATTCGCTTCTGCACCTGACCGGCTATGAAGACGTGACGCTTGAGCAGATCAAGAATTTCCGCCAATGGGGCGCGATCACGGCGGGCCACCCGGAATACGGCCATGTATCCGGCGTTGAAACCACCACCGGCCCGCTGGGTCAGGGTATTGCCAACGCCGTCGGTTTCGCCATGGCCGAAGAAATCCAGCGCGCCCGCTTCGGCAAGAAGATCGTCGATCACTACACCTATGTGATTTCCGGTGACGGCTGCCTAATGGAAGGCATCAGCCAGGAAGCCATCGGCCTGGCCGGGCGTCATCAGCTGGGTAAGCTGATCGTGTTCTGGGACAACAACGACATCACGATCGACGGCAAGGTCTCGCTGTCGGACCGCACCAACCAGGTGCAGCGTTTCAAGGCCTCCGGCTGGCATGTGCAGGAAATCGACGGCCACGATCCCGAACAGATCGACGCCGCGATTGCCAAGGCCAAGACCACCAAGAAGCCGTCGATGATCGCCTGCAAGACGCATATCGCCTGGGGGCACGCCGCACAGGACACGTCGAAAGGCCATGGTGCCCTGACCGATGCGGACCAGTTGAAAGCCGCGAAAGAGGTCTATGACGCCCCGATCGGTGCCTTCCAGGTGGAAGACGACGTGAAAGCCGCATGGGAAGCCATCGGTGCCAAAGGGGCCGAGGCACGTGCCGAATGGGAAGCACGTTTTGCCTCGATCAGCGACCGCAAACAGGCCGAATTCACCCGCGCCTATGCGCTGGAGGTGCCGAAGAAACTGGGCGGCGTCGTGCGTGCGCTGAAACGACAGGTGGCCGAAGGCAAACCCACGGTCGCCACCCGCAAATCGTCGGAAATGGCGCTTGAGGTGATCAACCCCGTGATGCCCGAAACGGTCGGCGGCTCGGCTGACCTGACCGGATCGAACAACACCAAGACCGGTGATCTGGGCGTGTTTGACGTGGACAACCGCAAGGGGCGTTACATCTATTGGGGCATTCGCGAACACGGTATGGCTGCCGCGATGAACGGCATGACCCTGCATGGTGGCATGCGCCCCTATGGCGGGACGTTCTTCTGCTTCACCGACTATGCCCGCCCGGCGATGCGCCTGGCCGCGTTGATGAAGATCCCGACCGTGTTCGTGATGACCCATGACAGTATCGGTGTTGGCGAAGACGGCCCGACCCACCAGCCGGTCGAACATCTGGCGATCTGCCGCGCGACGCCCAACAGCTTCACCTTCCGCCCGGCCGACACCGTGGAAACGGCCGAGGCATGGGAGCTTGCACTGTCGTCGACAGAAACACCATCGACCATGGTCCTGACCCGTCAGAACCTGCCGACGGTGCGCACCGAATACAAACAGAAGAACCTGACCGCGCAGGGCGCCTATGTGCTGGCGGATGCCGAGGCCGGGAAACGTCAGGTCATCCTGATCGCCACGGGTTCTGAAGTTTCGTTGGCCATGCAAGCCCGCGAAACGCTGGAAGCGCAAGGCATCGGCACCCGCGTGGTCTCCATGCCCTGCATGGAACTGTTTGCACAGCAGGACGAAGCCTATCGCCGCAAGATCCTGCCCGCAGGCCCCGTGCGCGTGGGGGTCGAGGCCGCCGTGCGTGATGGCGGCTGGGACCGCTGGCTTCTGGGTGAACGCGGTCGCGAGGCCAAAGCCGCCTTTGTCGGCATGGAAAGCTTCGGCGCCTCGGCGCCCGCAGATGTCCTGTTCGAAAAATTCGGCATCACCGCCGAGAACGTGGTCGCGAAAGCCAAGGGCCTTCTGGACTAACCCCACGCAAAGACACGAAAAAGAACGCCCCGCCGATCCCCCGGCGGGGCGTTTTCTGTTGCGGGCCGTTGAATTTGTGACAAGTTGGCAGCGCAGCGCGACAGAAAGGGCCTTCCATGACAGACAACACACGCGGTGCGCTGTTCATGGTGCTGGCGATGGCGGCCTTCGCGCTTGAGGATATGGCCCTGAAGGCCGCCGCGCGCGACATCCCTATCGGGCAGGCCGTCTTGATGTTCGGCCTTGCGGGCACATTGGTGTTCGCAGGCTTGGCACGCACGCAGGGAACCCCGGTGTTCCACCCTGCCTTTCTGGGCAAGGTGATGATCATCCGCTCGGGGTTCGAGATTTCGGGCAGGCTGTTCTATGCGCTCGCCATTGCCCTGACCCCTCTGTCAAGCGCATCAGCGATCTTGCAAGCCACGCCATTGGTGGTCGCATTGGGGGCCGTGGTCGTGTTCGGCGAACAGGTGGGCTGGCGCCGCTGGATGGCCATTTTCGCGGGCTTCGCGGGTGTCTTGATGATCCTGCAACCTGGGTTGGACAGCTTCGACCCGCTGTCCATCTTTGCCGTGCTGGGGATGATCGGGTTTGCCGGGCGCGATCTGGCGACGCGGGCAAGCCCGGTGTCGATGTCCTCGGCACAACTGGGCGTGGCGGGCTTTATCGTCCTGACCCTGGCCGGCGCTGTGCTTCTGGCCGTGTCCGGCGGCCTGGCCATCCCCAGCGCAGCAAGCCTTGCGTTCGTGGCGCTGGCCACACTCGTCGGGGTGCTCGCCTATTCGGCGTTGACCCGCGCCATGCGCACCGGAGAGGTCTCGGTCGTGACCCCGTTCCGGTATTCGCGCCTTCTGTTTGCGCTTGTCCTTGGCGTCACGGTGTTCGGGGAACGCCCTGACCAGTGGACGCTGATTGGCAGCGCGATCATCGTGGCCAGCGGCCTGTTCCTGCTGTCACGCAGCCGCCCTTCTAAGCCTTCCCTTTGAACACCGACTGCCAGATCGGCCCGATCACACGGGTGGCAACGGGAATGATCAGGACCCCGAGCGCCAGCCCGACAATCCCGTCCAGCGTCGCCGTCACCGCCCATTCGACAAACCCGGCCATGTCGGGCACCGCATGGGCTGCGGCCACCGCAATATCGTGAATGATCTGATAGGGTTGATGCAGGCCCAGTTCGTGCAGCCCGTGAATGATGATCGAACCGCCAACCCAGATCATTGCCGCCGTGCCGATGATCATCAAGAGTTTCAGAAAACCGGGCATGGCGTTGACGATGCCGCGCCCGAAGGCACGGGTGGCCGACAGCCTACCACGCTGGGCCATATACAGCCCCAGATCGTCCATTTTCACGATCAGGGCCACCGAGCCATAGACGACGACCGTGATTCCGACGGCAACGACGGCCAGGGTGGCGGCCTCCATCCAGATGTTGCTTTCAGGTATGGCCGCAAGGGAAATGGTCATGATCTCGGCGGACAGGATAAAATCGGTCTTGATCGCACCCGCCACCTTTTCCTGCTCAAGATGGGCCGGATCGCCGATGTCATGCTCGGCATGGTCCCACGTTTCTTCGTGCGGGAACAACACGTGCCAGACCTTTTCGGCGCCTTCGAAACACAGATAGGCCCCGCCCAGCATCAGAAGCGGAGGGATCATCCAGGGGGCGAAGGATGACAACAGCAAACCGATGGGCAGAAGGATGATCAGCTTGTTCTTGATCGACCCCCACGCAATCCGGCCGATGATCGGCAACTCGCGCTTGGCTTCGAACCCCTGAACATATTTCGGCGTGACCGCGGCGTCATCAATCACCGCGCCCGCCGCCTTTGCCCCCGCCTTGGCCGCCTGCCCGGCCACGTCATCGACCGACGCCGCCGCGATTTTCGCAATGCCCGCCACGTCATCCAACAGCGCAATCAAACCACTCATGAACCTGCCCCTGTGCTTGTGTTGATCGCGACAATAATGGCTTTCGCGCACGGCGTGAAGCATTTGCACGCCGAAGCGACCATCAGGACTGTTGGCGCATGTCGTTTGCGCTAACGACCGGATCACCCCCCATGTTTTCGCTAACAAGCTGGTGTCAAACGCGTTTTGCGGGTTGGGCCAATGCGCATCGGTCGCTATATCAGCGGAAAGTTTCGTGGCCATCGGGCCAAAACCTGAGGGGAAGACGCATGACCGTCACAGTGGGTATCAATGGATTTGGCCGTATCGGCCGCTGCACCCTGGCACAGATCGCCGCATCGGGCCGCAACGACATCAACGTGGTCAAAGTCAACGCAACCGGCCCGCTGGAAACCGCGGCACACCTGCTGAAATACGACAGCATCCATGGCCGGTTCCCGAACCAGATCACGCTGGGCGACAAGACGATGGATGTGGGCCGTGGCCCGATGCAGATGATGTCCACCTATGACCTGGGCGAGCTGGACTGGACCGGTTGCGATGTCGTGCTGGAATGCACCGGCAACTTCAACGACGGCGAGAAAGCCAAACGCCACATCGAACAGGGTGCCCGCAAGGTTCTGATCTCGGCCCCCGCCAAGAACGTGCAGAAGACCATCGTCCTGGGCGTGAACGACAAAGAGCTTCAGGCCCATCACAACATGGTCTCGAACGGGTCCTGCACCACCAACGGGCTGGCCCCGCTGGCCAAGGTCCTGCACGAGGCATTGGGGATCGAGCGTGGTATCATGACCACTATCCACTCCTATACCGGCGACCAGCCGACGCTGGACCGTCGCCACAGCGACCTGTATCGCGCCCGTGCGGCTGCAATGGCAATCATCCCGACCTCGACCGGCGCGGCGAAAGCTCTGGGCGAAGTGATGCCCGAACTGGCTGGCAAGCTGGACGGAACCGCCATGCGCGTCCCCACCCCGAACGTGTCGGCCATCGACCTGACGTTCGAAGCCGGGCGCGACACCTCGGTCGAAGAGGTGAACCAGATCGTGCGCGAAGCCGCCGAAGGCACCATGTCGCGCGTGTTGGGCTATGACCCCGAACCCAAGGTCTCGATCGACTTCAACCACACGGAACAAAGCTCGATCTTTGCGCCGGACCAGACCAAGGTCGTGGGCGGCCGCACCGTGCGCGTGATGGGCTGGTATGACAACGAATGGGGCTTCTCGACCCGCATGGCCGATGTCGCGGTGAAAATGGGCTCGTTCTAAACCCACACGCATCCGCAAGGATTAACCCCGTCACCCCGGTGGCGGGGTTCTCTTTTGCGCTTGCCCCTGCCCGCCCACCATTGCAACAATGCGCCCAAACAGGCAGGAGCAGGCTTTGACAAACCAGATCGCGCTTATCCTTGGCATTTTGATCGTGGGTTTGATCGGGGCTGACCTTCTGCTCGCAGACGGTCGCAGCCTGTTGTTTCTATCCAGAAAATTCTTCGATTTCACCGAATGGATCGCCTTCTGGCGCTGAAGGTCGCCGGGCGGGGCCGTGATATCCCCTTGACCTTTTGCCTGAAATGTTGATGTTAGCGCTCACATACTCCGGTCGGTTGCGCCCGGGCTTCGGCGCGCCCCCCATGCAAGGAAGAAGAACATGACAGTCAAAGTGGCCATCAACGGATTTGGACGGATCGGACGACTGGTGCTGCGCGCCCTGCATGAAACCGGTCGCGATGACATTGACGTCGTGGCCATCAACGACCTTGGCCCGGTCGAAATGAACGCCCACCTGCTTCAGTTCGACAGCGTCCATGGCCGCTTCCCGAACGAGGTGACATTCACCGACGACACCATCGACGCCGGGCGCGGGCCGATCCGCGTCACCGCGATCCGCAATCCCGCTGATCTGCCTTGGGGCGATGTGGACATCGTGCTGGAATGTACCGGCATCTTCACTGGTGACAAAGCCACGGTTCACCTTGAAAACGGGGCAAGCCGCGTGCTTGTCTCGGCCCCGTCCTCAGGCGCGGACAAGACCATCGTTTACGGCGTGAACCACGACACGCTGACCTCGGCCGATGTGCATGTATCGAACGCCTCGTGCACGACGAACTGCCTGTCGCCGGTTGCCAAGGTTCTGCAAGACGCCATTGGGATCAACAAGGGCTTCATGACGACCATCCACAGCTATACCGGCGATCAACCGACGCTGGATACGATGCACAAGGATTTCTATCGCGCACGTGCCGCCGCACTCAGCATGATCCCGACCACCACCGGAGCCGCCCGCGCCGTGGGGCTTGTCCTGCCCGAACTGGCAGGCAAACTGGACGGCGTCGCGATCCGCGTGCCCACCCCGAACGTATCCTGTGTGGACCTGACCTTCGAAGCCGCGCGCGAAACCTCCGCGGACGAGGTCAACACCGCCATCATCGCCGCCGCCAACGGCCCGCTGAAGGGCATCCTTGGCGTCGTCGATCGCCCGCTGGTCTCCAGCGATTTCAACCACGATTCGCATTCGTCGAACTTCGCGCTGGACCAGACCAAGGTGCTGGATGGCAACATGGTCCGCGTGCTGGCCTGGTACGACAACGAATGGGGCTTCAGCTGCCGGATGCTGGATACAGCGGTTGAAATGGCCAAACATCTTTGATCAATGCCCTGAAAACAGAAACAAGCCGAGGGCTTGCCCTCGGTTTTCTTGTCGGCAGGGCACAGCTGATTGTGGCACCTGGATCAGCCATCCCTGTAAAAACCTGCGTTCTTGGTGTAACTTAACCGGGCATTTGAATCGAAAGCCGCTCGATTGGCTCAACCGTTATGGAACCCGCAACACCTGATCCAGTCCCACAAGACCTTATTGACGCCGGGCGCGGCTATGAAGCGATGTTCGTGCCGGCGTTGTTTGCGGAATGGCCGCCCCACCTGACCGAGGGTGCCGGCATTAAATCCGGCTCGAAAGTGCTTGATATCGCCTGCGGAACCGGCGTTCTGGCCCGCCACGCCTTGAGCATTGTCGGCCCGGAAGGCCACGTCGTCGGAGCCGATCCCGCCCCGGGAATGCTGGCGGTTGCTCGTGATATCGAACCTGCCATTGACTGGGTGTTATGCAGTGCCGAGGACCTGAACCTGCAAGACGCGATGTTCGACTGCGTAATGTGCCAGTTCGGCATGATGCTGTTCCAGGATCGGCAAAAAGCCATTGCCGAGATGCTTCGTGTCCTCAAGCCGGGTGGCACTTTGGCAATCGCGGTCTGGAATTCGGTCGACCATAACCCTGCCTATCGTGGGGTCATCTCGATCCTGCAGGAAAAAGTGGGCACGGACGCCGCAGACGCCTTGCGTCTGCCGTTCAGCCTGGGGAACGCGAATAAGATTGTTGCTGAGCTGGAATCGGGCGGATTCACCGATGTGCACAATGACACCAAGGCAGGCACCGCCCGGTTCCCCAGCTTGCAGGTGATGTTGGAGGCTGAGATTCGCGGCTGGCTGCCCCTGTTCGGCATCTCCCTGTCCGAAGACAAGATCGCTGACATCATCGCCACGGCCCATGACAATCTTGCGGACTATGTCACCCCTTCAGGTGAAGCGGTGTTCCCGACATCCGCGCATATCATCACGGCAACCAAGCCCGCGTGAATGACTGCAAGCGCCATTGCCTGCTGGTCCGATCACAGAAATTCGCTCTCCACCACGACAGCCCCCTTGTGAACCGCCCCGGCAGATCCCCATTTACGTTCGGACACGACTTAACCGGGCAAGGACCAAGCCTTGGACTATATCCTGAGCGCCACAGGCTTGCTGGCGCTGTTTTTTGGTGGCGAGGCATTGGTGCGCGGCAGCGTCGGTCTGGCCAATCGCATGGGCATCCCACCCCTGCTGATCGGCCTGACAGTGGTCGGCTTCGGCACCTCCACCCCCGAGCTTTTGGTCTCGATGGACGCCGCTTTGCGCGGGGTGCCAGATATCGCGATCGGTAATGTGATCGGGTCCAACATCGCCAACATCCTGCTGATCCTCGGGCTGACCTGCCTGGTCTGGCCGATACGGGTGTCCGGGTCCACGCTGCGCCGGGACGTCGCAGTCATGTTGGCCGCAACCCTGGCCCTGTGGCCCATTTTCGCCATGACCGAGGTCAGCCGCCCTGCTGGCCTCGCGCTGGTGCTGGGCCTGTCGGGCTACCTGACATGGGCCTATGTCCGCGCCAGCAAGGCGTTGCCCGACCCCGAAATGCACGGCGCAAGCCCATCCGCGTCCGGTTCGGCGATCTTGATGCTGGGCGGGCTTGCAGTGCTGCTGCTGGGCGCCCGGTTTCTGGTCGACGGTGCGGCGTCCATCGCGCGTGACGTCGGTGTCTCCGAAGCCTTCATCGGCCTCACCATCGTCGCCATCGGCACCTCGCTGCCCGAGCTGACCACCTCGGTCATCGCCGCTGTCCGCCGACAGTCCGACATCGCCATCGGCAATGTGATCGGGTCCAACATCTTCAACATACTGGGCATATTGGGGGCGACCGCGATGATCACACCGATCCCGCTGGCCCGCCGCTTTGCCACCTTTGACCTGCCCATCCTGTGTGCGGTGACGGTGTTCATCGCCGCCGCACTGCTCTTGCGCCCACAACTTGGGCGCGGGCTGGGTCTGGCCATGTTGATCGGATATGCCGCCTATATCATCACGGCCCTGGGGTGATTTCAGCCCCGGGCGACCGTTCAGGATCGACCGATTTTCAGGTAAAGCTGATCCTTCACGCTGGGCGGCACAAACTTCGTCACATCCCCGCCCAGCTTCGCGATCTCTTTCACCAGTTTCGAGGCAATCGCCTGGTATTTGGCCTCGGCCATCAGGAACACGGTTTCCACGCTGTCATCCATCGCGCGGTTCATGCCGACCATCTGGTATTCATACTCGAAATCCGTCACGGCCCGCAGGCCGCGAATGATGATCTGCGCGCCGACATCGTGGGCGCAGTCGATCAGCAGGTTCTCGAACGGGTGGGCAACGATCTCGGTGCCGGTTTCCGCAGTCAGCTTGGCGCATTCCGCCTCGACCATCCCGACGCGCTCTTCCAACGAGAACATCGGCCCTTTTCCGGTGTTGATCGCAACCCCGATCACCAGACGATCCACCAGCGCACATCCCCGTCGAATGATGTCGGTATGTCCCAGCGTAATGGGATCGAAGGTTCCGGGGTATAATCCGATGCGCATGATCTGGCCTTTCATCAATGCGGGCACGCAACAATATTGCGCCCGGCATTGCAAGCTCTATTCCGCCAACCCGCAAGCCTTGCCGACGGGCCGGCTGTGCCGGTCAGTAGCCCATGATCATGTTTTTCAACGCGTCGGCTTGCTGCGACAGCTCGTCCAAGCGGGCCTTGACCACATCGCCGATCGACACCAGCCCGATCATCTTGTCACCTTCCATCACCGGCATGTGGCGGAAACGGCCTTCGGTCATGGTGTGCAGAACCTGAATGGCCCGGTCCCCCGGCACGCAGGTCACAAGCTTCGAGGTCATCAGCTCATCGACCGCCTGATCCAGACACCCGGTGCCGACCTTCCCCAGCGCCGAAACGATATCCCGCTCGGACAGGATACCCGCGGGGCGCACCCCATCCTCCGACACGATCACCGCGCCGATTTTCTTCTCGGACAACAGGTTCGCGGCATCAGAAACCTTGCTGCCTGGCTTGACCGTCGCAACACCCGCCAGCGTTTTGTTTTTTAGGATCTGGTGAATGAGCATTGAGCCCTCCTGTCTGGTGAAATGCGTGTATTTTTCTGTCTTTAGCGTCACCCCAAGCGCAACAATATGTCAAGACCTGTTTGCAATCGCAGCACGGGAAACCGGGCATCACAGGGCGGCTTCCAGCCGGGCCACCTCGTCGCGAATTCCTTTCGCCAGTTCCGCAGCCACACGGGCAAACCGCTCAACCCGCACGTCGCCCTCATGACGGACCAGATAGAAGGATCGGGTGATCGACACGTCGTTCACCAGAACCCGTTCAAGGTTCGGTGCGAAGGGCAGGATGAAATCATGCGTGATCCCGATGCCCCCACCCTGTCGCACCATGCCCAGTTGCACCGACACAAGGTTCGAGGCCAACGCCACCTTTTCAATGCCCATCCCGGTCAGGAAATCCAGCTCGGGATAGAAGATCATGTCCTGAATATACCCCACCAGAGGATGCGCGCTCAGATCCTCCAAACCGGCAAGCGGCGGCGCATCCGCAAGATATTCCCGCGCAGCGGCAAGATGCAGGTGATAATCCGTGATCTTCTGCACGGTAACGCGCCCGGTCTGCGGCGGGGACACCGTGATCGCCATATCGGCCTCGCGCTTCGACAGGTTGATCACCCGCGGCAAGGCGACGACCTGCAACTCCAGATCGGGATGCTGCTTCTGTATGGCGGTGCAGACCTGCGGCAGAATGTAGCTGGCGCAGCCATCCGTCGCCCCGATACGCACCTGCCCCGACAACTGCCCGGACTGCCCTGCCAACTCGTCCGCCCCCGACAACACCGCCTGCTCGGCCCGCTCGGCATGGGACAAAAGCCGCGATCCTGCCTCGGTCAACGCATAACCTTGCGGCGATTTGGTAAACAGCGGCTGCCCCAGATCCGCCTCCAACCTGGCCACCCGCCGCCCCACCGTCGCCGCATCACGCCGAAGCGATTTGCCCGCGCGCGACAGGCTTTCGGCCCGCGCGACCGCCAGGAACACCCTCAAATCATCCCAATCCATCATCTACCCCGCCTCCTGTCATACCTACAGTGCTTCTTCTGGCCCCAAATATCCCCGCCGGAGGCATCGACCCTGCCCAAGTGCACAGGTTTTGCACAATTGCAAAACCTTTTTGGAAAACTGCCCCTTTTCCCAGCATAATTGCAAGGCTATCGTCCCCCCGAACTGATGGGAGAGAAACCATGAAGACACTAGGACACTGGATCAACGGCCAACTGGTCGACGGAACCTCGGGCCGCACCGCCGATATCTACAACCCCGCCACCGGCGAGGTTCAGGCGAAAGTCGCGCTGGCCACGAAAGACGAACTGGACGCCGCCGTCGCCAAGGCCGCCGAGGCGCAGAAAGCCTGGGGCGCAACCAACCCACAGAAACGCGGCCGCGTGATGATGGCGCTTGTGGGCCTTCTGAACCGCGATATGGACAAGCTGGCCGAGGCGCTGTCGCGCGAACACGGCAAGACCATTCCCGACGCCAAGGGCGACGTGCAGCGCGGCCTTGAGGTGATCGAATACTGCATCGGCGCCGCCCAGATGATGAAGGGCGAGTTCACCGATTCCGCCGGCCCCGGCATCGACATGTATTCCATGCGCCAGCCGCTCGGGGTTGTCGCCTCGATCACGCCGTTCAACTTCCCTGCCATGATCCCGCTTTGGGGCATGGGTCCCGCGCTGGCGGCGGGCAATGCGATGATCCTGAAACCGTCCGAACGGGACCCCTCGGTGCCCCTGATGCTGGCCGAGCTGTGCAAAGAGGCCGGTCTGCCTGACGGTGTGTTGCAGGTGGTAAACGGCGACAAGGACGCGGTGGACGCGATTCTTGACAACGAGACCATTCAGGCGGTGGCCTTCGTCGGGTCGACCCCGATCGCGCATTACATCTATTCGCGCGCCACGGCCAACGGCAAGCGGGCGCAGTGCTTCGGCGGCGCCAAGAACCACATGATCGTCATGCCGGATGCCGACATGGAACAAGCCGCCGATGCGCTGATCGGGGCCGGGTTCGGCGCGGCTGGCGAACGCTGCATGGCCATCTCGGTTGCCGTTCCGGTGGGCGACGAAACCGCAGACAAGCTGCGCGACGCCCTGGTTCCACGCATCGAGAAGCTGAAGGTTGCGCCCTATACCGCGGGCGACGACGTGGATTACGGCCCGGTCGTGACCGCCGCCGCCAAGGAAAACATCCTGCGCCTGATCAATTCGGGGGTCGAACAGGGCGCCGATCTGGTCGTCGACAACCGTAACTTCAGCCTGCAGGGCTATGAAGACGGCTTCTTCGTCGGTCCGCACCTGTTTGACCGCGTCACCACCGACATGGACATCTACAAGACCGAGATTTTCGGCCCCGTCCTGTCGATGGTCCGCGCCGAAACGTATGAAGAGGCGATCGGCCACGCGATGGATCACGAATATGGCAACGGCACCGCGATCTTCACCCGCGACGGTGACACCGCCCGTGATTTCGCCAACCGGATCAACATCGGTATGGTCGGCATCAACGTCCCGATCCCGGTGCCTCTGGCCTATCACACTTTCGGCGGCTGGAAAAAGTCGGGCTTTGGCGATCTGAATCAGCACGGCCCCGACGCATTCAAGTTCTATACCCGCACGAAAACCGTGACCTCGCGCTGGCCATCGGGCCTGAAAGAAGGGGGCGAGTTCCACTTCAAGGCGATGGAGTGATCACCTTCTGACAAGCACAAGAATGCCCCGGTCGCTGGCCGGGGCATTTTTTTGTCAGTCCAACACCCGCCCGTTGCGCAGCGATCCGACCGCATCATCGACATCGCCGACATCCCCGCCCGACACGCCCAGAAAGGCCAGGGCGTCAGACCCATTGCGGAATACGTCGATGTCGGTCGGAACATGATCCTGCGCGTATTGTTCAAAAATCCGCGCCAGAACGAATATCTCGGGCCGCGTGGCCAGCAGCACCATCTTGCTGGCCGCCCCTCCGTCCTGCGCCATCTTCTGTTGCAGGTTCACATATTCCCCCGGCGCGTCGAACGGGCGGTCGATCGTGCACAGGCGGCGCAGGTCGACAAGGACCACGCGCCCTTTCGGCGCACCGATGGCCATTGTCCACTCGGCAATCCGGGCCATCAGACTTGCAAAATGGACATGCTCTGAACAGCGGACAAGCAACAGCTTTTGGTCATCGAAATAGGTGGCGGTATACATCCATTCAACCTCAGCGCGATCGCGCCACCTCAACCAAAGCCGCATCCTTACCTTAGGTCAAGCATCAATCCCGGCTGTTTTGTCCACCCGCGACCCGCGCCCGGTTGGGCGCGGCAGACGCTTGTCGCATACCTGCAATGATGCAAAGCTGCCATCGACATGACCGAAAGGACAGCCAATGGCCCTGAAGGAACCGCCGTTTTCGATCGGTGTCGAAGAAGAATACCTGCTGGTGGATCGCGACAGCTTTGCCCTTGCTCGCGCCCCGGACCGGTTGATGAACGATTGCAAGGCCGAGCTTGAAGGCCAGGTCAGCCCCGAATTCCTGCAATGCCAGATCGAGATTGGCACCCGTGTCTGCGCCAATGTCTCTGAAGCCCGCGATGACCTGAAACGCCTGCGCGCGACCGTGGCCAAACATGCCAAGACCTATGGTCTGGCGCCGATTGCGGCCTCGTGCCATCCGTTTGCGGACTGGAAGGAACAGCACCATGTCGACAAGGACCGCTATAACGATCTCAGGCGCGATCTGGCGGGGGTGGTGCGCCGGATGCTGATCTGCGGGATGCACGTCCATGTCGGTATCCCCGACCCGGACACCCGCATCGACCTTGTCAACCAGCTCAGCTATTTCCTGCCCCATCTTCTGGCCCTCTCCGGCAGTTCGCCGTTCTGGCAGGGCGACGATACCGGGCTGGCGTCCTATCGGTTGACGGTCTTTGATAACCTGCCGCGCACCGGCCTGCCGCCGCACCTGTCCGGCTGGTCCGAGTTTGAACGCTCGGTCAAGGCGTTGGTCGATATCGGCGTGATCGAAGACAGCTCGAAAATCTGGTGGGACCTGCGCCCCTCTTCGCGTTTTCCAACCATCGAAAGCCGCATCTGCGATGTGCAGCCCCGGCTGGAACACACGGTCAGTCTGGCCGCGTTGACCCAGTGCCTGGCGCGGATGCTGTGGCGGCTGAAAGCCAAGAACCAGCGCTGGCGGCTTTACGACAACTTCCTGGTCGCCGAAAACCGCTGGCGCGCGCAACGCTATGGGGTCGGCGGGGGGCTGATCGACTTCGGCATCGGCGAGATCGTGGATTTCGCACAATTGCTCGAAGACATGTTCCACCTGATCGAACAGGACGCCGAAACGCTTGGCTGCATGGTCGAGGTCGAAGCCGCCCGCGGCATCCTTGAGGGCGGGATTTCATCTGATCGACAGCGTGCGGTTTACCACGACAGCATTCAGGCCGAGAAACCGAAAGAATATGCCCTTCAGGATGTTGTGCGACATTTGATCGACGAATACCACGCCGATCTCTGACCCTCAGCCCGACCGCCTGCGCCAAGGTAACGCCGCGGCAACTTACGACGCGACGGAACTCTCCTCCGGCTTGAAAAACTCCTGTAAGAATTGCGCCATAACGTAGCCGCAAAGACGTGGACGGGAGAGATACATGGATTTCGCGCTTTCCGAGGAACAGACCCTCATCTTCGACATGGCCAAGGGCTTTGGCGAAGAACACATCGCCCCCAACTCCGAGAAATGGGAGACCGAGGGCACGATCCCGAAAGACCTGTGGCCACAATTGGCAGAACTCGGCCTGGGCGGCATCTATGTGTCGGAGGAATATGGCGGATCGGGCCTGTCCCGGCTGGACGCCACCCTTGTTTTCGAAGCGCTGGCCATGGCCGACCCGGCTGTTGGCTCGTTCCTGTCCATCCACAACATGTGCGGCGGCATGATCGACAAGTTCGGCAAGGAAGAAGACAAGCAGAAATGGCTGCCTGACCTGTGCTCGATGGAAAAAGTGTTTTCCTACTGCCTGACCGAACCGGGATCAGGCTCGGACGCGGCGGCGCTGAAAACACGCGCTGAAAAGACCAATGACAGCTATGTGCTGACCGGCAACAAGGCGTTCATCTCGGGCGGCAATTACTCCGATGTCTATGTCACTATGTGCCGCACCGGCGATGCCGGTCCCAAGGGGATTTCAACCGTGATTGTCGAGGCAGGCACCCCCGGCCTGAGCTTCGGCGCGGCCGAGCGCAAGATGGGCTGGAAGGCGCAGCCGACCTCTCAGGTGCAGTTCGACGATTGCGCCGTGCCGCATGAAAACCTGCTGGGCGAAGAGGGCAAAGGGTTCACCTATGCCATGGCCGGACTTGATGGCGGGCGGCTGAATATCTCGGCCGGTGCGCTGGGGGGCGCGCAGAAGGCGCTGGACCTGACGCTGCAATATATGGGTGAACGCAAGGCCTTCGGCAAAACCATCGACCAGTTCCAGGCGCTGCAATTCCGTTTGGCCGAATATGAAACCCGCCTGCAAGCAGCCCGCACCTTCCTGCGTCAGGCGGCGTGGAAGCTGGACAACCAGACGCCCGATGCCTCGAAATTCTGCGCCATGGCGAAGCTGATGGTGACGGACGCGGCCTTTGACGTGGCCAATGGCTGCCTGCAACTGCATGGCGGCTATGGCTATCTGGCCGATTACGGGGTCGAAAAGATCGTGCGTGACCTGCGCGTGCACCAGATTCTGGAAGGCACGAACGAGATCATGCGCCTGATCGTCGCCCGTCAACTTCTGGCGGAACGAGACCGCGGCTGATGTCTGACATCTCGATCAGGAAGGACGGCAAGGCCGGGCGGATCACCCTGACCCGCCCCGACGCCTTGAACGCGCTGTCTTACGATATGTGCCTTGCCATCGACGCCGCCCTGATCGACTGGATCGACGATGACGAGGTCGCGCTGATCATCATCGACGCCGAAGGGGATCGTGCCTTCTGCGCAGGCGGCGATATTCGCGAGATTTACGAGATCGGCCAGTCCGGCGACCCCAGCCGGGCGCGGAATTTCTGGCGCGATGAATACCGGATGAACGCACGCTTGTTCGAGTTTCCCAAGCCGATCGTCAGCTTCATGCAAGGGTTCACCATGGGGGGCGGCGTCGGCGTCGGCTGCCATGCCTCGCACCGGATCATGGCGCGATCCTCGCGCATGGCGATGCCGGAATGCGGCATCGGCCTTGTGCCGGATGTGGGCGGATCGCTGATCCTGGCCCATGCGCCCGGGCGGCTGGGCGAATATATCGGCATGACCGGCGCGCGGATGGCGCCCGGTGACGCGATCCATGCGGGCTTTGCGGATTACGTGATCCGTCAGGCGGAATGGCCCGCGCTGAAGGCCGACCTGATCCGCACCGGAGACCCCAGCCATATCAACGAGGCTGCCATTCCCGCGATCCCCGGCAACCTGTCTGCAATGCAGCCGATGATCGACGCCCATTTCAGCGGCAACGGCCTTGGTGACATCGTTGCCTCGCTGCGCGCCGAGGACAGCGTCTTTGCCACCAACACGCTCGACCTTCTGGGCCGCAACTCGCCCCTGTCGATGGCCTGCACCGTCGAAATGATCCATCGCCTGTCCACGACCCGTGACGTGCGCACCTCGCTGGAGTTGGAATACCGCTTCGTCTACCGTGCGCTTGACCAGTCGGACTTGATGGAGGGCATCCGCGCCGCCGTCATCGACAAGGACCGCAAGCCGAACTGGAAACACGACCTGGACACCCTGCCCACAGCGGCGGTCGATACCATGCTTGCGCCCCTGGGCGACGAAACACTGACCTTCTAAGGAGACCTGCCATGAAAATCGCATTTATCGGACTGGGCAATATGGGTGGGCCGATGGCTGCAAACCTCGTCAAGGCGGGGCACGAGGTCACCGGCTTTGACATGGCCCCGGTCAGCATCGACGGCGTCACCATGGCCACATCCGGCGCCGAGGCAGCCCGAGGGCAGGATGTCGTGATCACCATGCTGCCGAACGGCCAGATCCTGCGTGCCGTCGCGAACGAGATCATCCCGGCGATGGACAAGGGCACTGCGTTCGTCGACTGCTCGACCGTGGACGTGGAAAGCGCCCGCGCCGTCGCCAAACAGGCCGCCGATGCCGGCTTGCTGCCCGTCGATGCCCCCGTGTCCGGCGGGGTCGGCGGCGCATCGGGCGGCACGCTGACTTTCATGGCGGGCGGCTCGGCGGACGCGTTCGCGAAGGCCGAACCGCTGTTCGACATCATGGGGCAGAAAGCCGTGCATTGCGGCGAGAGCGGCGCAGGCCAGGCCGCAAAGATCTGCAACAACATGATCCTGGGCATCACTATGATCGGCACCTGCGAAGCCTTCGCGCTGGCGGACAAGCTGGGGCTGGACCGGCAGAAGATGTTCGATGTCGTGTCGACCTCGTCGGGTTACAGCTGGTCAATGAACGCCTATTGCCCGGCTCCGGGGGTTGGACCTCAATCTCCCGCAGACAACGGCTATCAGCCGGGATTTGCCGCAGAGCTGATGCTGAAGGACTTGCGGCTCAGCCAGCAGGCCGCCGCGGGCGCGGACGCCGACACCCCCCTGGGGCAGGCCGCCACCGCGCTTTACGAACAATTCGTCGAGAACGAAGACGGCCGCGGCATGGATTTCTCGGCCATGCTGCCACGCTTTGAAAAACGCTCGCGCGGCTGAACCGGCGCAGTGGGGGCTCTGCCCCCAACGGCGCCCCCTTGTGGGGGGCGCCTCCCCCGGGATACTTGGAACAAGAAAAAGGCGCAGGATCTGTTTTTTTCTTGTTCCAAATATCCCCGCCGGAGGCATGAAATCCGATGAGCTGGACCGAAGAAACCGACGAAATTGCCGCGCTGGATGCCCCGGCACGCGCGCTTCTGAACACGCTCGATCCGGTCGAGGTGCCGAAAGACGCGGTGCTGTTCTGCCCGGGCGAAGCGGTCAAGGGCTATGTGGTCATGCTGTCCGGCCAGGTAGATGTGAACCTGATCGGTCCGAACGGGCGTGATATCCTTCTTTACCGCGTGGCGCCGGGACAGAGTTGCATCCAGTCCACGCTGGGTCTTCTGGGGGGCGATGCCTATACCGCCGAAGCGACGGCGGAAACCCCGTCGCGTCTGGTCCTGATCCCGCGCGATATCTTCTTTGCGTTGATCGACAGCTCTCCGGGGTTTCGGCGGCTGGTGTTCTCGGCCTTTGCCGAACGGATGCAGTCGATGATGCAACTGATCGAGAATGTGTCCTTCATGTCGGTCGAAGCCCGGCTGGTCGCGTTGATTCTGGATCGCGCCGGCCCTGACAATTCTTTGCATATGACCCAGGCCGAGATGGCCACCGCCATCGGCACGGCGCGCGAGGTCGTGTCGCGTCGGCTGGACAAGCTGGCTCAGGCGGGCAGCGTCACCCATGAACGCGGCACACTGACCATTCTTGACCGCAAGGCCCTGGCCGAGGTTCTGCGCGGCGCGGCATTTTGACCGTTTCCAATGTGACCACGTCACATGCCTTTTCCCCCGCCCCCTTCTAATATGAGGCGAATGGAGAAAGGAGCTGACCATGTTCAAGACAAACACGGGTAACATTGACCGCATCATCCGGGTCGTTGTCGGCCTTGCCCTGCTGGGCTGGTATTTCTTCGCAGGCGGCCCGATCTGGGCGCTGATCGGCATCGTGCCGCTGGCCACCGGTGCGCTGGGGTATTGTGCGCTGTATTCCCTCTTGGGGATCAACACCTGCAAACTGAAAAGCTAAAACATTTCGCAACCTTTGGCTGCTAGACCAAGTTGTGTAGTGAGTGAAAAGGTAAACGCCGGGCGATCATCGCCCGGCGTTGTTTTTTTCGGTTGGCAGGCGAGCCGCACAAGCCGCCCGCCCCGACCTACTTGGTGATGATCTCTGGCCCCATCAGCGTTGTCGGCAACCATGTCGACAGGAACGGGATGTATGTGACCATGATCAGGAAGACGAACAGCACCGCCAGGAAGGGCAACGCCGCCCTCACCACCTTCATCATCGGCATTCCGGCAACGCCTGACGTGACGAACAGGTTCAGCCCGACCGGTGGCGTGATCATCCCGATCTCCATATTCACCACCATGATGATCCCAAGGTGAATGGGGTCGACGCCCAGTTCGATGGCAATCGGGAACACCAGGGGCGCCACGATCACGATCAGGCCCGAAGGTTCCATGAACTGCCCGCCGATCAGAAGGATGACGTTCACGACGATCAGGAACATGATCTTGCCGAACCCCGCCGACAGCATCGCACCGGCGATCTGCTGCGGAATCTGCTCGTCCGTCAACACGTGTTTCAGGATCAGCGCGTTGGCGATGATGAACATCAGCGTGATGGTCAGCTTGCCCGCGTCGAACAGGGTCCGGCGCGTGTCGGCGTGGAAGAAAGCCGTGATCAGGGCCTGCGGCTTCTGAAGCAGGTTCTTCTTGCCATTGCCCTTGTCGGCCAGCGGACCCATGTCACGATAGACGAAGGTGGCCACAAGGAACGCATACACGGATGCAACCGCCGCGGCTTCGGTCGGGGTGAACAGCGCCCCGGTGATACCGGGGATGCCATAGATCCCGACCATGATGATCACGATCAGCAGCAAGCCCCAAAGCGCGTCCGAGAAGCTGGAGGCGATTTCCTTCCAGCCCGCGAAGTCACCCTTTGGCATGTCCTTGATCGTCGCGATCACATAGATCGCGATCATCAGCATGACACCGGCCATGATGCCCGGAATGACACCGGCCAGGAACATGCGCCCGACCGAGACCTCGACCGTCGAGGCATAGACCACCATGACGATTGACGGCGGGATCAGGATGCCCAGGGTGCCCGCGTTACAGATCACGCCTGCGGCGAAGTCCTTGGTGTAACCGACCTGCCGCATGGCGGCGATCACGATTGTCCCGATGGCCACAACGGTGGCGGGGCTGGAGCCGGACAAGGCCGCAAACAGCATACAGGCGAACACGCCCGCGATGGCCAGACCACCCCGGAAATGCCCCACGCAGGCGATCGAGAAGCGGATGATCCGCGCCGCCACGCCGCCCGTCGACATGAAGCTGGACGCCAGAATAAAGAACGGGATCGCCAAGAGCGTGTAATGCCCGGCTTCGGCCTGATAGAAGCTTTGCGCAACCGACGCGAGCGACGTGTCGGAGAACAGCAACAGGAAAATGATCGAGCTCATGCCAAGGGCAATCGCGATCGGCACGCCGATCATCAGGAACCCGATGACCATGGCGAAAAGGAATACGACGTCCATGGCTTATGCCCCCTTCTGATCGTCTTGCAGGCCCTCGATCTCGTCTTCCACCTCGTGGCTGACGATCAGGCTGTCCTGTGCACCGCGCCAGATGCGGATGGTCGCCTGGATGAAGCGAAACAGCAGCAGCGCAACACCCACAGGCAGCACCGCATAGGGGATCACGCGGGGCAGTTTGTCATAGGTTTCGCCCTGGTTGATCCAGCCTTCCAGAAAACGCAGGAACCCCGGCATGGGCACCTGATCGGTGATATACCAGGCCTGGTCGCGGGTCTGTTCGAACCCCGTGGGGAACCACCGCCCCGAGGTGCGGTCAAGCGCGGCATAGGGCGCCCAGTAGTCCCAGGCCCCTTTCAGCAGCAGGAAAGAATAGATGATGCAGATCGCGGCGGCGACCAACGCCAGAACCCGGCGCGGCCGGTCTGACAGCAGGTTGGTCAGGGCATCCACACCGAGATGCGCGGTGACTTTCACACCATAGCTCACGCCCAGAAGCACGAGCCACGCAAAAAGGATCAGCGTCACCTCCAGCCCCCAGATGAGCGAGGAATTGAAGACGTAACGCAAGACCACGTTCACAAAGGTGATCATCGTCATCAGGCCAAGAATCACGGCGATCACCGTTTCCTCGAACCCGTTTGAATCGTTAGAATGATGGCTCATGGCTGTCCCTTCCCATGATGCGGGGTGCAACCCTGGCAGTGCGGACATGCCGGGTCGAACTTTGGGGATATGATTGTGGCCGGCGCCTTGCGGGCCGGCCACGATCTTTCAGCTTAGTACATCGCGTTGATGTCTTGGGCTGCGCTGATGTTCTCGGCGCCGACATCGGCTTCGAACTGGCTCCAGACCGGTTTCATCGCGTCAACCCATGCCTGGCGTTGCTCAGGTGTCAGCTCGCGGATTTCACCCCCGGCATCCAGAACGGCCTGACGGGCTTCGGCGTCGACTTCGCCAACCGCTGCGTTCCGGGTTTCGGTAACTTCGCGCATGATGGTGGCAAGCTGGTCACGCACGTCTGCATCCAGACCTTCCCACCAGTCGATATTGGTCACGACCAGATAATCCAGCACACCGTGGTTGGTTTCGGTGGTGCCGTCCTGCACTTCGAAGAACTTGCGGCCATAGATGTTCGACCAGGTGTTTTCCTGACCGTCGACAACACCCTGCTGCAACGCACCGTAGACTTCCGAGAAGGCCATCGGCTGCGGGCTTGCCCCCAGCGCCTGCATCTGGGCGACCAGAACGTCAGAGGGTTGCACGCGGAACTTGAGGCCCGCGGCATCTTCCGGCGCAATCAGCGGCTTGTTGGCCGAGAACTGCTTCATGCCGTTGTGCCAGAATTCCAGTCCCAGCAACCCGCGACGTGCCATCGATTCCTTCATCGCCTGACCGGTTTCCGAGTTCTGGAACTGGTCAACAGCTTCCATGTTCTTGAACATGAAGGGCAGGTCGAAAATACGGAACTGCTTGGTGAAGGCCTCGAATTTCGACAACGAAGGTGCAGCGAACTGAACGTCGCCCTGCAACATCGCCTCAAGCACCTGGTCGTCATTGTAAAGGGTCGAGTTCGGATAAACCTCCATGCAGGCCTTGCCGTTCATCTCGTCATTCACGCGCTCGGCCAGCAGCGATGCCGCGATGCCTTTCGGGTGCTTGTCCGCGTTCGTAACGTGGCTGAACTTGATGACAAGTTCGCCTTCATCGCAGGCAGCAGAAGCGGTGTTCACAGTTGCCGTCAGCGCAATCGCCGATACGGCCATGGTCAGGAATTTCATAAGGTGTCCTCCCAGACAGATATCCTCCGGCAGCCCGGTTGGGCGCCTGTATCTATTGGGCCATGGTTCCGCCTGCGCACCAAGAAAAACGATCACACCCACATGAAAATGGTGTTTTATGTATAATTATCAGTTCACTAAAACCAATGGGATGGATGTCTTGGCCCGCCTGCACAGCCTGGTTGGGCGAAACATCGCACAGTCAAATGACGCCACTGTGCGGATTTCCGCACAGTCAGTCGCGGAAGGTTTCGGGCCGAATCTTGTGCCTTGCCAGCTTGTCATAGAAGGTCTTGCGCGGCAGTTGCAGCTCGCGTGCCGCCGCCGATGCCCCGCCTCCATGCCGCCTGAGCGCCTCGATCAGAAGCGAGCGTTCGACCTGCGCCAGTTGCTCGGCCAGACCGGGGCGCGCACCGGACAGGGCGTTTTCCACGTCCCCAAGACCCAGCCCCATCGCGAACCGCATCGCGGCGTTCATCAGTGCCCGCGCATTGCCCGGCCAGTCCTGCGCCATCAGTTGCGCGATCACCTCCTGCTCGATCTCGGGCGGGGTCAGCGCCGCCTGCTCGCTGGCGATCGAGACATAATGCCGGAACAGCACGGGAATATCGTCCTTGCGCTCGCGCAGCGCCGGAATGCGAATGCGCAGCACATCGAGCTTGTAAAACAGGTCGGGATTGAACCGACCCGCGCCGACCTCGGCCTCAAGATCACGATAGGTGCCCGCCACGACCCGTGTTTGACTGTTCCGGTCCAAGAGATCAAGCAACAGGTATTGCGTCGATCCTTCAAGCGCAGCCACCTCGTCCAGAAACAGTGTGCCCCCTTCGACGCGGTCAAACGCCGCTTCCAGCGCATCTGCCGACAACCCCGTGGCCGGCAGCTTGACGAATGGTCGTGTTGCATCGCCGGACAGAAGGTGCACGACCTCGGCCACTTTTGACGTGCCCGACCCCGGCTCGCCGCAGATCAGCACCTCGGCCTGGGCACGGGCAGCGGCGCGCACCCTGTTGCGCAAATCCTCGGCCAGGGCGCTTTCCCCGAACAGCAACCGCGCCGCTGCATCACCAGTTTCGGCCCGCGCCTTCAACGCACGGTTTTCAAGCACCAGGGCGCGGGTCCGCAACGCCCGCCCGACAACGGCCAGAAGGGCGGCGGGTTCGCAAGGCTTTTCCAGAAAGTCGAACGCCCCTTCGTTGATGCCGCGCACGGCGGTGGGAATGTCGCCTTCGCCGGTCAACAGGATCACCGGAAGCTCGGGATCTACCGACTGTGCCCTTTCAAGCAGGGCAAATCCATCCTTCCCCGGCATCCGTATGTCAGACAGGATCACCCCGTCAAACCCCGGCACGATGTGATCCTTGGCTTCGATATAGCTGCCCGCGAGGATTGCCGTCAGACCATCCAATTGAAGCGTCTGGCCCAGCGCCTCGCGCACCATGGCGTCGTCATCGACCAGAAGAACGGTGTTGGTCATGCGGCCTCCTGCGCGTCCGCGCGGTCAAGCTCCACGGTGAAAATCGCCCCACCCTCGGGGTGGTTGCGACCCCGGATCGCACCGCCGAAGCTTTGCACCAGGCCATACGAGATCGACAGGCCCAGCCCCATCCCCTCGGTCGGGCTGACTTCCTTGGTGGTGTAAAACGGGTCGAAAATGCGGTCAGGCTCGTCAATGCCGGGGCCGGTATCGCGCACCGACAGGGTGACGCGGCCCGCAGCGGGCACCATTGCGATCTCGATACGCTTGCCCGCCGTGTCCGCCATCGCGTCCATCGCATTCGACACAAGGTTCATGACAACCTGCTGCAACCGCACCTCGCCGCCGCGCACCTGAGGCCCGTCTTCGGGCCGAACCCAATCAAGCTGGACCGCTTCGTCTGCAATTCGCGGACCCAGCATTTCCAGCGCCTGATCCACCACCTGCCCCAGATCGACATTGCCGATCGGCTCGCTTTCCTGCCGGGCGAAGGCGCGCAGGTTCTTGATGATCCGGTCCATCCGACCCGCCTGCTGCGAAATACGGCTTAAATTCTTGTCGGCCTGATCGGCCTGTCCGCGCCTTAGAAATTCCATACCATTATCGGCAAAGGACCGGATCGCCATCAGGGGCTGGTTCAACTCGTGACTGATGCCCGCCGACATCTGGCCCAGCGCAGACAGTTTGCCCGCCTGCACCAGATCGGCCTGCGCCTTTTTCAGGGCCGCCTCGGCCTCGCGCCGTTCGCGGTTTTCGCGCAGAAGATCGGCGTTGGCCGCCGACAACGCCTTGGTGCGTTCGGCCACACGGGCTTCAAGCCGGGCGTTTGCCGCCGCCTTCAGGCGCAATTGCTTGTTCAGGGCACGCCGCCGCTCACCGACCGCCAGCAACAGCGCCCCGATCCCCAGACAGATCGCCGCCGCAATCCCCGCCAGCAGCGCGGCAGTCCGTTCCGCAGGGGCGGTATCCAGCAAGATCTCTCCGGTCAGGCCGATCACCGGCAGATCACGGGTCAGGTGCAACGCCCGGTCGGGCAGGTAAGGCCCGGCATCAAGCGTCCAGACCTCGTGCCCGGTCCAACCGCTGACCGAGTTCTTCAGAAACCCTTCCCGCGGACGCTCGGCCCCCGCAAGCTCCAGCCGGTTTGCCGCAAACACCCGCGTGCCGTTCAGGGTGAAGAACAGGGCCGCCGCCGTCGACGGCCAGTTCTCCTCGAAATCCAGCAGATCCGTGCGCGCGACCACCGTCCCCAAGGGCTTGCCCTGACGGCTGTGCATCGGCGCCGCGAAGGAAAAGATGCGCTGCGTCGCCCCATTTGGCATCCGTTCAAACCGCGCCTCGACCCCCAACGCGCCGGTCAGCGCCCTGTGGATCAGCGGTGCGTCGGGATCAAGCTGCGCCTCGCCCTCGCCCGAGGCCGCCAGCACCTTTCCGTCCAACCCGACCAATGACAGGTGATAGGCGCCGGTCATATCCGCCATCGCCTGCAACAGGAGATCCGCCTCGCCCTCTGCATCCGGTTCACCACCCAAACGCTCGCGCAGAACCGGATGCTCGGACAGCACCACCGCAAGTTCGCGATAGCGAAACAGATGCCGCGTCAACTGGTCCGAGGCCAACGCAAGTTCTGTCGTTGCCTGCTCGGACAACGGCACCAGCGCTGCCCGCCACGCCAGCGCCCATGCCCCCGCGCTGATCACAAGGGTGCCAACCAGAAAGGGAAAAAACCATTTCGTGCGCAGGTATCGAAACATGCGGGAAGAATAGAAAGCCCCGCTTGCAAAGGCCAGTGGCTTTGATGAACATGCCCCCATGCGCCACCTGACCCAATCCCCGACCGACCCCGCCTTCATCCAGAACCCCTATGCGTTCTATGACCGCGCCCGCGCAGGGGGCGATTTCTTCTGGTGGGATGACTACGACCTGCCCATGGCGGTCAGCTTTCGCGCCGTCAACGCGCTTCTGCGCGACCGCAGGTTCGGGCGCGAACCCGTTGACCCACTTGTGTTTCCCGATCACCTTGCCCCGTTCTATGCGGTCGAGGCACATTCCATGCTGGAACTGGAAGCGCCCCGCCACACACGGCTGCGCAAGCTCGTGCTGCGCGCCTTCACCAGCCGCCGGATTGCCGGACTTGGGCCCGAGATTGATGCGCTGGCCCATCAATTGATTGACGCCTTTCCACCCGGCGAATTTGACCTGCTTCCTGCGTTCGCCACACGCGTTCCCATTATTCTGATCTGCCGATTACTGGGTGTCCCGGAAGGCATGGCGGACGACTTGCTGAAATGGTCAAACGCCATGGTGTCGATGTATCAGGCCCGCCGCACCCGCGACATCGAGGACGAGGCCGTCGCCGCTACCCAAGCCTTCGTTGCCTTCCTGCGCGACTATATCGACCAGCGACGCGGCGACCCGCGCGACGACCTGATCACTGAGTTGATCGCCGCAGAAACCGAAGGCGAAAGGTTGTCACCGGACGAGTTGATCTCGACCTGTATCCTGCTTTTGAACGCGGGCCACGAAGCGACCGTTCATGCGATGGCAATCGCGGTGAAAACGCTTCTGGAACAGCAGACGCCCGTATCAGCCCGTGCCCCAGACACACGCGATACAACCATCGAGGAAACCATACGTTTCGACCCGCCGCTGCACATGTTCACCCGCTATGTCTATGAAGACACGGTGCTTTATGGGCAGGCATTCAAGCGCGGCGACAAGATCGGCTTGTTGCTGGGCGCGGCCAACCGCGACCCCGATGTCTGGGACGATCCAAATGACTTCGACCCGACGCGCCCGGTCAAGCCGAACACCTCCTTCGGCGCGGGCGCGCATTTCTGTATCGGGGCGCCATTGGCACGGCTGGAACTGGCCCGCGCCTTACCGATCCTGTTTGACCGCTGCCCGGAGCTGCACCTGACCGCCCCGCCGCACTACGGCAATGTCTATCACTTTCATGGGCTTGAGCGCCTTATGGTGCGACGCTGATCCGAACTCGCCCCCCTTCTTCTGGCAAAAAATATCCCGGGGTAGCGCGAAGCCGCAGGCTTTGCGCGTAGGGGCAGCGCCCCTCAGGCGCGCGCAGCGCGCCACCGAACCAGTGTCATGTCAGATCGGCAACTCGGTCGAGAACTTGATCTCTTCCATCGACAGAAGCGCGGTCACGTTGAAAATTTTCACCTCGGAAATCAGCGCCTGATAGAATTCGTCATAAGCACGGGCGTTCTTGACGCGGACTTTCAGGATATAGTCGATCTCGCCCGCCAACCGGTGGGCTTCCATCACCTCTGGGCGGGCCTGCAACGTCGCCAGGAACTTTTCCTGCCAATCTGCTTCGTGCTCGGACGTGCGGATCAGGACGAAGAAACAGGCCTCGAACCCAAGGCTTTCGGCATCCATCACCATGGTGTTCTTACCGATCACCCCACCTTCACGCATCTTGCGAATCCGGTTCCACACGGGGGTCTTGGAAGACCCGACTTTCTTGGCAATCACATCAAGGGATTGACTGGCATCGCCTTGCAGCTCGCGCAGGATTTTCTTGTCAATCTCGTCCAGCCGAACAGACATTTCGGTTTCGTCCTTCTTTTGGTCCATGCGTTCCACACGCCGCCAGATTCGAAACAATATTCCTTATCTGGCGCGAGCTATCGCGGAATAGTGGGAAAATGTCCTATATAGAGCGGGAACGCAACAGGAAAGGACCGGCCATGCCCCGCCCCTTCACACCCAAAGTAGTAACCGCAAACGACCTTGTCGAAGGCGATGTGATCTATCTGGCCCGCAATGGTGCCTGGGTGCGCGACATGTGTATGGCATGGCTGATCGAGGACGAGGCCGAAGCCGAAACGCAGCTTGCCTTGGCAAACACACAGCCGGAAATTGCTGTTGGCCCCTATCTGGCCGACGCGAAAGCAGGTCCAAACGGCCCCGTTCCCACCCATTTCCGGGAAGCATTCCGTGCCAAAGGCCCGTCGAACCGTGCGCATGGAAAACAAGTCGCAGCCTCTCTCGGCGCGCAAACCTATCAAGGGGCCGCAGCCCATGTATGACTATAACAATTTCGACGAAGGCTTTGTGCGCAACCGCGTCAGCCAGTTTCGCGCCCAGGTGTCGCGCCGCATTTCCGGTGCGCTGACCGAGGATGAGTTCAAACCGCTGCGCCTGATGAACGGCGTCTATCTGCAATTGCACGCCTATATGCTGCGGGTGGCGATCCCCTATGGGTCGCTGAACCCCAACCAACTGCGCCAGTTGGCGATGATCGCCGAGCGGTGGGACAAGGGCTATGGCCATTTCACCACACGCCAGAACATCCAGTATAACTGGCCACGCCTTGCCGATATCCCCGATATGCTGGATGCGCTGGCCGATGTGGGGATGCACGCCATCCAGACCTCGGGCAACACGATCCGCAACGTGACCGCCGACCATTTCGCCGGTGCCGCCGCGGACGAGGTCGAAGACCCCCGCCCCACCGCCGAGCTGTTGCGCCAGTGGTCCACCGACCACCCGGAATTTCAGTTCCTGCCGCGCAAGTTCAAGCTGGCCGTGACGGGGTCCAAGGCCGACCGGGCCGTGACCAAGGCGCATGACATCGGTATTCGCATCGTGACCAACGACGCAGGAAAGGTCGGCTATCAGATCATCGTGGGTGGCGGCCTTGGCCGCACCCCGGTCGTCGGTCAGGTGTTGAAGGACTTCCTGCCGCGCGCCGACCTGCTGCCTTATGTCGAAGCGATCGTCAGCGTTTACAACACGTTGGGCCGTCGCGATAACAAGTATAAGGCGCGGATCAAGATCACCACGATGGAAAACGGGATCGACAAGATCAGCGAGTTGGTCGAAGCGCGCTTTGCCCAGTTGCGCCCTCTGTTCTCGGGCGTCGATCAGGCACATTTCGCCGACATCGCGGCCAATTTCCAAGCGCCTGACTTCAAGACTGCGCCTTTGGAGGGCTATCACGCCGCCCGCGACGCCGATCCCGTGTTCCGGTCGTGGAGCGACACCAATGTCGATGACCACCGCGCCGACGGATATGGCATCGTCACCATCTCGATGAAGGCGCATGGGGCAACGCCAGGGGACGCTTCGGCCGACCAGATGCGTGTGATTGCCGACTTGGCCGAGCAATATGCCCATGGCGACATCCGCATCAGCCACGAGCAGAACGTGATCCTGCCGCATGTGCACCGCGCCGACCTGCCCGCGATTTTTGCAACCCTGCGCGAACACGGGCTGGGCACCGCGAATGCGGGGCTGATTTCCGACATCATCGCCTGCCCCGGCATGGATTACTGCGCGCTGGCCACGGCGCGTTCGATCCCAGTCGCGCAAGAGATCGCCGAGCGCTTCGACGCGTTGAAGATCGAACACGATATCGGCCATATGCAAATCAAGATCTCGGGCTGCATCAACGCCTGCGGGCACCACCATCTGGGCCATATCGGCATTCTGGGGCTGGATCGCGCGGGCGTCGAAAACTACCAGATCACGCTGGGCGGCGATGCTGGCCCCGACACCGTGATCGGCAAACGTGCAGGTCCCGGTTTTGCCTATGACCAGATCGTGCCCGCGATTGAGCGCCTTGTGCTGGCCTATCTGGACCTGCGCGAGGATGAAACCGAGACCTTCATCGACGCCTTCCGCCGCTTGGGCGAGGCACCGTTCAAGGCCGCGCTGTATCCAGAGGAGGCGAAGACCAATGCCGCTTGAAGCCCCCTTCCCGGCCCCCGCCGAGCGGGTTGATACGCTGAACGCGCGTTACAAGCACCATTCGGCCACCTCGGTGATCGAACGTGCCCTGACCGACAGCACCATCGGCGCCCTGGCGATGGTGTCCAGCTTCGGCGCGGAAAGCGTCGTGCTGCTGCACATGGTGGCGCGCATCGACCGCTCGGTTCCCGTGATCTTTCTGGACACGCAGATGCTGTTTCAGGAGACATTGGATTATCAGGTCGAAGTGTCCGAGAAACTGGGCCTGACCGATGTGCGTGTCATTCATCCGGACGCAAACGAGCTGTTCAAGCGCGACCCGGACAACATCCTGCATCTGGCCGACACCGATGCCTGCTGCGAGTTGCGCAAGGTCGAGCCGCTGGAAAACGCGCTTCAGGGCTTTGATGGCTGGATCACCGGGCGCAAGCGCTTTCAGGGTGGAAAACGTGTCGATCTTGAATTCTTCGAAGCCGAGGACAATCGCCTGAAGGTCAATCCGCTTGCCCATTGGGCCTCGGAAGACGTGCGCGATTACATGATCAACAACCGCCTGCCCCGTCACCCGCTGGTCGGACGCGGCTTCCCCTCGATCGGCTGTGCGCCCTGCACATCGCCGGTGAAACCCGGGGAAGATCCGCGCGCCGGACGCTGGAGGGGGGCGGAAAAAACGGAATGTGGCATCCATTTCGTGGATGGCAAAATGGTAAGAGTAGGAGCAAGCGCATGACTGTGATCGTCACCGATACGGGCTTTGCCCATGATAACTGGGACACCGGCTTTGCCGCACCCGATGAACGGGCCGCCAATGATACGCGCGGGCTGCACCTGGCATCCGACACGGACCCGGCCGCCCTGGCGCAATTGATGATCGGGGTCGACATGATCCGTGTCGACTTTCCATCCTTTGCCGATGGGCGCGGCTTCACCTTGGGTCGGCAGCTGCGCCTGTTGGGCTACAAAGGCCGGTTGCGCGCCCATGGTCATGTCATTTCCGACCAATATGCCATGGCGCGGCGGTCGGGCTTTGACGAGGTCGAAATCAGCGAAGACCTGTCCCTGCGCCAGCCGGAACGCGAATGGCAGTTCCGTGCGGACTGGCAAGCCTATGACTATCGGTCGCGCCTGACCGGCTAGACCCTTCCTCACATCCTCCTTATATACGCAGACAGAAAAGGGCGGGGCCGTGTGCCCCGTTGATGCACATGAATGAAGTGACGCCCGTTATGGATGCTGAAACCAAAGTGAAACCCGTGCCCACCCTGCCCGATGCGCAGACCGTGACCGAGGTCGAACATTACACTGACCGCCTGTTCCGGTTCCGCTGCACGCGGCCGCAAACCCTGCGCTTCCGCTCGGGCGAGTTCGTGATGATCGGGCTGATGGGCGACGCGGACCCCAAGACCGGCAAGCAGAAGCCGCTTCTGCGCGCCTATTCGATTGCCAGCCCGTCATGGGATGAAGAACTGGAGTTTTATTCGATCAAGGTGCCGGACGGCCCCCTGACCTCGAAATTGCAGCACATCAAGCCGGGCGATCAGATCATCCTGCGCCCGAAACCCGTCGGCACCTTGGTGCATGACGCACTTCTGCCCGGCAAGCGCATCTGGTTCTTTGCCACCGGCACCGGCTTTGCGCCCTTCGCATCCCTGCTGCGCGAGCCGCAGACCTATGAGGATTACGACGAGGTGATCATCACCCATACCTGCCGCGAAGTGGGCGAACTGACCTATGGCGCCAACCTGATCGAGGCGCTGAAGGACGATGAGCTTCTGAACGAGGTGATCGGCGAAGGCTTCTGGAAGAAGATCAAGTATTACCCGACCACCACCCGCGAAGAGAGCCCGAAGATGGGCCGCATCACCGACCTGATCCGCTCGGGCGAGGTCTTTGAAGATCTGGGCATCGACCCGCTTTGCCCCCAAAACGACCGTGCGATGATCTGCGGCAACCTGCCCTTCAACCTTGAGCTCAAGGAGCTTCTGGAAGAAGCAGGGCTTGAGGAAGGCGCCAATTCGAAACCCGCGCAATACGTGGTTGAAAAGGCGTTTCTGGAGTAACGCCCAGACGATTTGATCTGAAATACCCGGCCAAAAAAAGCGCCGCGCGGTTATCCGCGCGGCGCTTCGCATTACAAACCTGCAGGCTTACATGCCCAGCGCGGCTTTCACCTGGTTGATTGCGGCTTCCACCAGTGCCGGGTTGTTCGCAGCAGCTTCGACGGCAGCTTTCAGACCGGCTTTCTCGGCTTCGCCCAGCGACGAGTTGTCAATCATCTCGTTCACCTGCGCGGCATCAAAGCCTTGCGCGGTCAGCGCGTCGGGCGTGGCTGCATCAGCAGCGGTGTCTGCGTTCGCATCTGCGGCCCCGTCAGCGGCTGCATCCGGGGTTGTGGTGTCAGCGGCATCGTTTGCACCACCGGTCACGGAATCAATGGCACCTTCGACGGCATCGCTGACTGCTTCGCCAGCCTGGTTCAGGGTGTCACCCACGGCATCGGCGGCGTCCTGAACGGCCTCGCCAGCGGCATCGGCGGCGTCCTGGGCAGCTTCGCCGGCAGCTTCCGCAGCGGCGGCAGCCTCGTCAGCGGCGTTTTCCGCAGCTTCCCGGGCGGCGGCTTCGGCGGCGGCGGCCTCTTCCGCGGCGGCATCGGCAGCCGCCTTGGCCTCGGCCTCGGCTTGCGCGGCGGCTTCGGCTGCGGCGTCTTCTGCGGCCTGCGCTTCGGCTGCCGCCTCGGCCGCGGCTTCCTCGGCCATCATCTTGGCCTGGTTGTTGTTGTACCAGATATAGCCACCCACGGCAGCGACGACCACGATGGCTGCGGCGATCAGAGTATTCTTCATGTCGACATCCTCAACTTGTCTGTACATGCGCCACGCAGATTTGCGCAGCATCCAATCACGATGTGAGGTCTAACCCCGTCAAGCGCAAGGGGAGTTTCCCACAATGCGCGTCAATACGCCAATGCAGCGGAAAAAACCGCGTAAATCCAACCGGACAGGCCGAATCGAACCGCCACAGATGTCAAATCACCACCGCCCCGAAACATTAGCGGTCAAATTGCTTTATCGGGTTGAAACACGCCCGCATGGGCCTTACCTTCCGCATCCGAAGAATACTGAAACGTCAGAAGGAATGGCACAATAGCCCGCAGACCTCACAACGCGCCACCCACGCGCGACACCGGCCCCCGCGTCAATGAACGCATCAAGGCCACTGAAATTCGATTGATTGGCGCCGAAGGTGAAAACGTCGGCGTCGTTACGCCTGCGCAAGCCATGGCGATGGCTGAAGAAGCCGGCCTTGACCTGGTGGAAATCTCGCCCAATGCCACGCCGCCGGTCTGCAAGATCATGGATTTCGGCAAGTTCAAATATGAACAGCAGAAGCGGGAAAGCGAAGCGCGCAAGAAGCAAAAGACCATCGACGTCAAAGAGGTCAAGTTCCGCCCGAATACCGACACGCATGACTATGACGTCAAGATGCGGAACGTGTTCAAGTTCCTTGAGAACGGCGACAAGGTCAAAGTGACCCTGCGTTTCCGTGGGCGCGAGATGGCACACCAGAATCTTGGTCGCGAACTGCTTGAGCGGGTCGCCGAAGACATCAAGGAAGTCGGCAAGGTAGAGAACATGCCGAAGATGGAAGGCCGCCAGATGGTGATGATGATCGGCCCGCAAACCAAGTAAGCGGACCGGTCAGGACAGAAAGCGCCTCGCATCAGCGAGGCGTTTTGCGTTTCGGGCAACGGGTTGCACCCAAATTCCGTCACCGGCGCGCAACGATGTAACGCCGCAACTCCTTCGCCGGAAAGTTTCCGCTTTCGACGATTTTGAACCCATGCGCTGTCAGCAGCGCCTCAAGCTCTTCGATCCTCATGATCGCCACATAAGGCGCCTTGCCGACCAACTGCATCAGCGGCAAGGCCAGACGCATGGCATAATAAAACCACGGCCCGCCCCGCGCGGGCTTGCAGAAGGTTTTCGAAATGAACACGCCACCGGGCACCATCAGTTCGTGCACACGATCCAGCACCCCCGGCAGGTCTTCCACCAGATGCAGCACGTTATGGGCAAGAATGGCGTCATAACGGCCGGTGACACCGCCGAGCTTCGCGTCCGCCACGCGAAACTCTACATTGTTCACCCCCTGTTCGTCCGCCTTGGCCTTCCCGATCCGCGTCATCTCGGGCGACACATCGGTGGCCGTGATATGGCCGACAACAGGCGCCAGTTCCAGCGCGGTCGACCCGGTGCCGGCGCCGATCTCAAGCACCTTGTCGTCACGGCCAAGATAGGACCGTGTCCGCTCAAGCGTGAAGTGATAACCCTCGGGGTCCCTGATCTTCGATTTCGCGTATTTCACGGCAATGCCGTCCCAGAATTTCGCAGCTTGTATCATCGTGTCTCTCCTTTCGCTCTGGTTTATCCATGCGTAAGCGCAAGGGGAATTGCCTAAATTTGCCTTATAGCTATACATATACGCATGAATTGGGACGCAATTTCATTCGACTGGAACCAGGTCCGCGCCTTCATGGCCACGGCCGATGAAGGATCGCTCTCCGCCGCCGCCCGCGTTCTGGGGCAGACACAGCCGACCGTCGGGCGGCAGGTGGCCGCACTTGAGGACAGGCTGGGCCTTGCCCTGTTCGAACGGGTCGGACGCGGGCTGGTGCTGACCCCGTCGGGGCGTGCGATGCTGAAACATGTGCACAAGATGGCCGAGGCCGCGGTGCAGGTTTCACTTGTCGCCGCCGGGCAAACGCAGACCATTGAAGGCAAGGTGCGCATCACCGCATCGGATGTGTTTGCCGCGCATATCCTGCCCCCGGTGCTGCAACAGCTGCGCGATATTGCCCCCCGGCTCGAAGTCGAGATTGTGGCCGCCAACGATATCCGGGACATCCAGCGGCGCGAAGCGGATATTGCAATCCGTCATGTCCGCCCCGCCCAGCCCGAGCTTTATGCCCGGTTGGTCGACGAGGCCGAGGCCCATCTCTACGCGGCGACCTCTTACCTCGACCGGCGCGGGCGCCCGACCTCCATGACCGATCTGTCGCGGCATGATTTCGTGAATTTCGGTTCGACCGAGGAAATGATCAGCTATCTTGCCCCGCTGGGCATCAACGTCACCGCGCAGAACTTTCACATCGGATCGAACAGCGGCGTGGTCGCGTGGGAATACATACGGCACGGGCTTGGCATTGCCTTCATGTCCGCCAATGTCGGCGATGCCACACCGGGGGTCGAACGGCTGCTGCCCGACATGGCCCCTGTTGTCTTCCCGGTCTGGCTGATCACCCATCGCGACCTGCACACCAGTCCCCGCATCCGGCTGGTTTTCGACACGCTGGCCCAGTTTCTGTCGCGCCCGCCCGACAAGTGATCGTTTTCTTCGTCCGTCACGGTAAACACGTGTCGTAGCACGCCGCCAAAGACCACCGCTTCTTACCTTTCTTCCCGCCGCATAGGGTGCCCCATGGAAACATTGTCCTTTCTGTTCGTCCCGCTGTCGCTGTTGGCAACGTCGGTCATGGCGGCCTCGGCGGCGATCCAGGCGCACCGGGTTCACATGGACCCGTTCGGCGCCACGGTTCTGGCAATTGCCACGGCCATGGGCGGCGGCACCTTGCGCGACCTGTTCCTGGGGCTGACGCCGGTGTTCTGGATCACCGACACCCGCTATCTTGCCGTGGCGGTGCCGGTTGCCCTGATCAGCTTCGCCCTCGCAACACGGATGTCATCGGGCAACGGGCGCAGGCTGAAGGTGCTGATGCAACTCGATGCAATCGGGTTGGCGCTGTTCACGCTAACCGGGGTCCAGGTGGCGCTGGATACGGGGATATCCCCCATTCTGGCCATCGTCATCGGCTGCGTCACCGGCACGGCGGGCGGCATGATCCGCGACCTTCTGTGCAACATGACCCCCAGCCTGCTGAAAGAGGATCTCTATGCCACGCTGTCGCTTCTGGGCGGTGCGGTCTATCTGCTCATGCTGACCTATCTGGGCGAAACATTGGCCGCCGCGCTTGGCTTTGCCACCATCCTGATGGCGCGCTTGCTGGTCCTGCATCTGAAACCGCCACGCGACAGCGCATAGCCGGGCGTCGCCGGGATGCAACCGCAAAACGTAAAAGGACCGCCTGGCAATCAGGCGGCCCGTTATGGAGTATACCGTTTACAATACAAATCGGTTCGCATCCGCAGCGCAAGCAGCCGCATCGCTTCCTGAACCCCGTCCGCGTCAGCCCCCAATCGCGGTTTGAAACAAACGGCGACCCTGGCTGATTCCACGAAAAAGGTTCGGCGATAAATGACACCCGCGCATCGGTTGAGGCAAGGAAATAAGGCTTTCCGTTGCGTAAACTCTACCATCGCGATAGGCGCGCGCCCGTCGCGGACACGCCGTTGACGGGTTTTGCCGCGTCTGCCAAAGTCGGTGACACCCCGCCACAACACCAAGCAAGAGCAGCTAAGCCTATGTTACAGAACGAAAACCCGCGGCTGCCCAGCCCCGTAATCGGCCGAGTGTGACCCCATAATGCGCATCACTGCCGTCACTTGCGTGAAAAACGAAGCCGCGTTCCTGCTGGAATGGCTCGCCCATCACAAGGGCGTCGGGTTCACCGATTTCCTGGTCCTTTCCAACGATTGCGCGGATGGCACGGATGTCATGCTCGACCGATTGCAGCAGATGGGACATCTGACCCATCTGCGCAATGACGGCCCATATGACCAGGGTGGCATTCAATGGACCGGGTTCAAGACCGCCGACAAGCACCCGCTGGTGCGCGACGCCGACTGGCTGATGGCCCTGGACGTGGACGAGTTCGTGAACATCCACACAGGCGATCATACGCTCGGCGCCCTGCTCTCGGCCCTGCCCGACGCAGACGCGATCACGATGACTTGGCGGCTTTTCGGCAATGGCGGCGTGGTCGACTATCACGACCGGCCCATCACCCGGCAATTCACCCGCGCCGCGCCCGAGGTCATGACATGGCCCTGGCGCGCGTTCATGTTCAAAACGCTGTATCGCAATCACGGCGCCTATCGAAAGCTGGGGGTGCACCGCCCCCGGTCGCCGGTCGATGGCCTTGTCGACGCCACGCGGTGGTTTGACGGAAACGGACGCGCACTGGAGCAGAGATACCAGCGCGGACAGATCTTTTCGCCCTTCAACCGCCCGAACTACGGGCTGGTTCAACTGAACCACTATCCCCTGGGCGCGATGGAAAGCTTCATCCTGAAATGCGACCGGGGACGCGTGAACCGATCCGGCCGCGCCATCGGCATGGATTACTGGTGTGAACGCAACTGGAGCGAGGTCGAAGATGTCTCGATCCGCCAGACGGACGCCCCACGGCAAGCCACGCTTGCCAAACTCATGTCCGACCCCACCCTGGCGAACCTGCACGGCGCGGCAGTCGACTGGCGAAAACAGCGCTTTCGCGTGTTGATGCAGGACGAAGCCAACCGCGCCCTGTTCGGTCGGCTTCTGATGACCCCGCCTGCCCGCCCGATTCCCATAACAGACGCGCAAAGAATCTATGATTTTGCGCAAATACCGCACAGATCTGGCGATTAAAATTCGACCGGAAACAATGCGCAGCCACCGGCGTCAGTCTTCTTTGTTTTGCCGCATTGCGCGCCAAAATCTGCCCGCTTTCACCCCGAAAGAACGTGGCGGGTGGAATAACGATTACCGAGGTATGAGCGATGCAGGACGACCTGTCAGCGGATGAGACAAGTCCCTGTCGCGAAGACACATCTGACGAAGCATGGCTGTCGCAGCTGGAAGAGCTTGGGGAAGAGCGCGGATATTATGAACCGCTCGGCCCGGATCATTCGGTCGTTCTGACGGACGAGGGAAGAACCCTTCTGGTCACGTTCGAAACGATCCGGGACATTCGCAACAACTCGCCTTTGCAGGAACCGGCGGGCTGGGCTCTTACGCGGCAGAATGGCTGGTCTAACCTGTGCGTCTTGGCACATAGCGAAAGCTGGTTTCGCGATCGCTTCGTATACGGTTATTTCGACCGGTTGATCGAAGACGGTTTCTTTGAAGAATTCGACAAGGTCGTGTTTTACGGCGCGGGCATGTGCGGCTACGCGGCAGCGGCATTTTCAGTCGTTGCACCAGACGTGACCGTGATCGCCGTGCAGCCCCAGGCCACCCTTGATCCCGAACGCGCCGCCTTCGACCGCCGCTTTCCCAAGGCACGGCGGCGCGATTTCACAGATCGCTATCACTTTGCCCCCGATATGGTTGAGGTGGCACAGGATGTGTTCCTGCTGTTCGACCCTGCGATCACCGAAGACACGGTTCATGCCGACATGTTCAAGGGCGACCACGTCCATCATGTTCACTGTCGGCATTTTGGGGGGACCCTGGCGCGATCGCTGTTCAACATGGGTGTCACGCAAGAGCTGATTGAACTTGCCGCGACCGACGCCCTGACCCGGCAGGGGTGTTATCGCGCTTTGCGCGCCCGACGAACCTATCGCCCCTATCTGCGCAGGTTGCTGTCACGCGCAGAAGAACGCGGGGGACCGGTGTTGATCACCTGGCTGGCCGCATCCGTGGCATCGAACCAGCACGCACCACGGTTTCAACAGGCGTTGGAACGCGCCGAACGCGTCCTGACGGACAAGAACTGCGAAAGCTGACCGGTATCGGGGGCCTGACAGAAAACCCCGACCGACCACCTTGATTTGCGAGCGGTAGAGGCTCGAATCATCTGGCACGACAACGGTTGCTGCGCTATGCCCTGTGCCGATGACCCAGACACTGACACTCCGCCGCCCCGATGACTGGCACCTGCATCTGCGCGATGGCGCGATGCTTGAAGCCGTCCTGCCCGAAACCGCACGCCATTTCGCCCGCGCCATCATCATGCCGAACCTTGTTCCGCCGGTGGTGACACGCGCCGATGCCGCCGCCTATCGCGACCGTATCATGGCGGCCCTGCCAGGTGACATGCGGTTCGAGCCGCTGATGACGCTCTACCTGACCGAGGACACCGACCCCGAAGATGTCGCCACCGCCGCGTCCAGCGGCCTGGTCAAGGCGGTGAAACTCTATCCTGCCGGAGCCACCACCAATTCCGCCTCGGGCGTGCAGGATTTCGACCGCGTCCGCCCGGTGCTGGAAAAGATGGCCGAGATCGGTTTGCCGCTTTGCGTGCATGGGGAAGTCACCGACCGGGACATCGACATCTTCGACCGCGAGGCCGTGTTCATTGACCGCGTGCTTGACCCGATCCGCCGCGCAACCCCGGACCTGCGCGTGGTGATGGAGCATATCACCACCAAGGATGGCGCCGATTACGTCAAGGCGAACGAGACGAAATTGGGCGCGACCATCACCGTCCAGCACCTGATCCTTGACCGCAACGACATGCTGGTCGGTGGCATGCGCCCGCATTACTACTGCCTGCCGATCCTGAAGCGCCGCGAACACCGCGAGGCGTTGATGGCTGCGGCCATATCCGGCGATCCGCGCTATTTCCTCGGCACCGACAGCGCGCCGCACCCCACCCACGCCAAGGAAAGCGAATGCTGCTCGGCGGGATGCTTCACCGCGCCGAACGCCCTGTCGATCCTTACCGAAACCTTCGAGGCCGAGGGCGCGCAGGGCACGATTGCGGTTTGGGGAACGTCCTCCCGCGCCATTGATGCCTACACGGCAGGTGAAACAGCGGAACTTGGCGACACGGAGACCATCACCGTCGATGCGGAGGGCAACTATGTCTGGCGAGGTTCCGACGAGGAGATCTCGGGCCGTGGTCAGCGGG
>JAUHWP010000137.1 GCA_030424645.1 Alphaproteobacteria bacterium | reverse complement strand
AGAAATGGCGCAAGGGTCCGCTGGCCATCAGCGCCGGTGTTGCGGCCGTCATTGGCGGGATCGTGGTGCTGTATGTCTTCGGGATCGCCGGTCTGGCGCTGGTGCTGGGCAAGTCCATCCCCGAGGCGACGACGCTTGTCGCAGCCTTCATCCCCGGTGACATCCTGAAGGCCGCGATTGCCGGGATGCTGACCGCGGCGCTGGCCAAGGCCCGCCCGGCCAGTGTCTTGTCGCGCGCCTGAGCGGCGGTTCAGCCCTGATCGAACAGACGACCCAGCCCTGCGCGTGGGTCGTCGATACCTGCCAGCCGCAGCATATGCCACGCCAGTGCCGGGTTGCTGGCGAGGACCGGTAAGCCGGTGGCCTGTTCGATCTCGGGGATTGCGTCCAGACATCTGAGCGCGGTGCAGGAAATCACGATGGCGTCACAGGGCGCATCGCCGGGGGCGGCATCGGCCACCTGCTTGGCTGCCGCGATGATCGACGCGGGCGTGATCCGCCCGACGATCCGGTCATCGCTTTCCTCGAACGAGCCGAAGCTGGTGATCTGGAACCCGGCCCCGGTCAGCCGGTCACGCATGGTTTGTGACACCTCGGCGATATAGGGCGACAGGAACCCCAGCCGCGTGACGCCAAGATGCCGTGCGCCCGCGATGATGGCACTCAGCGGGTCGGTGACGGCAGCATTGGGGCAGACCGACCGGATCGCAGCGGCGACCTTGTCCGGCCCGATCACGGATGAGGCCGAGGTGCAGGCATAGCCGATCGCGTCAAAGGACAGGGCAGGGGGCAACAGCCGCGCGGCGGCGGGCAGGTCGGCCAGCATTTGCGGCAGCGTGTCGGGGCGAATGTCCGGCCCCATGGGGATGCGCGTGTGATACAGCGCGACGCCGGGCAGATCCATGATCCGCCGAAACTCGTTCTCCAGCGTTTCGTCGTTTTCCAACACGATCACGCCCAGATTGGCGCGGGTGCCGATGCCTTGGTCTGTATCGAAGGAAAGTTTCATTCAAATCACCGGAAGCTCTGGCGCGGCGCGGGTGGTCAGCAGCTCGGCGCCACCCGCCCGCACGACGATGTTTTCTTCATGCACCATGATCCGCCCGTCACCGTAACCCAGCGATGGCTCAAGCGTCAGGACCATGTTTTCGGTAAGCACCGTGTCGTCAAACGCGGCGTGCGAAGGCCATTCGGTCAGTTGCATCCCCAGCCCATGGCCCAACCGGCCCACATCGCCGCCCTGGTCGTCCATCTCGGCAATCACGCTTTGCATCGTGTGGAACAACTCGCGGCAGGTGGTGCCGGGGCGGGCGGCGTCGATCCCGGCTTCGGTGGCGCGCCACAGAACGTCATAGGCGCGGCGGGACAGGTCATCGGCGTGGCCCACGGCCCAGTTGCGATCAAAATCGCAGAAATACCCGTCCCATGTGGCACCCGTGTCCAGCATCAGGATATCGCCTTTGATCAGCGGGCGGTTTGTGGGGGGCGAGATCACGTCGTGATAGCCCCCCTGATCGGCCCCGCCGACCAGATAGGGCACTTCATCTGCCCCCTGCGCCAAGGCCGCGCGGCGAAAGGCACGGAACAGCACGTCCAGCGGCAGGCCGTCATGTGCAAACGCGGGAACCTTGGCGAAGGTGTCCGAGCCGATGGTGCAGATATGGGCAATTTTCTCGATCTCACGCGCGGATTTCACCATGCGAAGGCTGCGAATGATCCCGGTCGCGTCAGCGACATGCAGCCCCGGCAGTCCGGCCAAAAGACGCTCGTAGTCACCAAGCGGCATCCGCAGCATGGTTTCATGCCCCTTCATCACGCCAAGCGCCGCGCCCTCGCGCGCCAGCGGGGTCAGAATGTCGGTCAGCAGGCTGATCCCGTCATCGTCGGGGGCAGGGGCGGACCATGTGCGGATGTCGTCGATCCATGTGGTGCGCATCAGGGCCGCGCCGATTTCGGGAATGATCGCGATGGGCTTGCCACTGGCGGGAACGAACAGGAACCACGGGCGGGTGGGGCTTTGCCAGAACAGTGTGTGAAAGCCGGTGAAATAACGGACCTCGGCTTCGGTCATCAGCAAGATCCCCGCCAGCCCGGCCCTGGACATTCGCGCCTGCGCCCGCGCGGTGCGGTCGGCAAATTCGTCCTCGGGGAAGCCGCGCGGTGGCTCAGACATGGTCTGCCCCGTCCATGATGGCCTTGAAGATCGTCGGATCGGTCACCCCCTCGGACCCGATCAGAAGAACGCGCGAGGTCGCATCCAACCCCAGCGTCTTTGCCATATCGGGTTGGCGCATCACGGCGATCAGACTGGCCAGCCCCGCCACCGCGCTTTCGCCGGCTTCAATGCGTTCGTCGCCGGTTTCACCCGTCGCCAGCAGGCGCATGGTGGGGGCAACAAGGCTGTCGGGCATGGTCAGGAAGTCGCAGGCTTCTTCGCGCAGGATGTCCCACGCCATTTCCGATGGTTCGCCACAGGACAGGCCCGCCATGATGGTTTCCTCGTCGATCTCGACCGCGGTCGGCGCCCCTTTGCGGGCGCTTTCGAAAAGGCAGGCGGCGTGTTCGGGTTCGGTGATCACGACGCGCGGGGCGTCCGTGCCCCAATGCTGGCGCAAAAACGCGGCGACCGAGGCCGCCAGCCCGCCCACCCCGCCTTGCAGGATCACATGGGTGGGGGCGGCGTCCAACGCTTCGCAGATCTCGCGCGTCATCACGCCGTAGCCTGCCATCACGTCGCGGGGCGGTTCGGTGTAACCTTCCCACGACGTGTCCGAGACAACGAACCAGCCATGTTGCGCGGCCTCTTCCTTGGCCAGATCGACCGAAGCGTCATAATCGCCGTCGATCCGCACCACATCGGCCCCCAGATCGCGCATCGCCTGCGCGCGGCCTTCGCTGACCTCGGCATGGATATAGATCCGGCAGGGCGCGCCGACGCGCTGGCATCCCCAGGCCAGCGACCGCCCGTGGTTGCCATCGGTGGCCGAAGTCAGGGTGATCTGGCTGCATGCCTCGGCATAGACGCCGTTCCGGATGTCGGCCAGTTTGACCGCGTGGCCCAGATGGATGCCCAGCTCGCGCTGCAAGACGCGCATCGCGGCATAGGCGCCGCCAAGCGCCTTGAAACTGCCCAGCCCGAAGCGCGGACCTTCGTCCTTGTAGTCGATCCGGCCCACGCCGATCCGGGTTGCCAGCCCGGACAAGGATACCAGCGGGGTCGGGGCATAGCCGTCCCATGCGGTGATCTCGTCCCAGGCTTGTGCGAAGGCTTCAGGCGACAACACCCGCGTGGCGGCGTCGCCTTGGACGGGGGTGACAGAGATATGGCGCAGTTCGGCGGTGGCAAACGGATCGGGCATGGTCGGTCCTTTCGGTCGTCTGGCGGCGTTTTACGCAGACTAACCGCAGATCGGCCCGGCGGGGCATCTGTTTCCGTCATGCTGCATAAAAAACGCGCATTCCACGCCGCCGATGATGACAGTCGTCAATTTTGCGTCAAATCGGTCCTTCAGTCGGGTGCGACCCTTGGCGCAAAAGCGCCGCTTCGCTATCGTGGACGGGTCGGTTTGACCGGCAGAGGACATCACCGGGACAAACGCGATGGATCGGAAGAACACGTCCTCTCAGACACAGGAAGACAGTCTGACAGGAAGAACACGGGAAGAAGCGATCGAGCGGCTTTACGATGTGGCGCTTGATCCGATGCGGTATGAGACATTGCTGGATGTCTGGGAAACCGCGATTGCGCCCCTGCGCGAAGGCGCGGATTTCAGCGCGCCGCGGCTGCTGGACGATGCCACGATCTCAAGCCATTTCGAACGTGCCGGTGCCTTTCTGGACCGGCTGGACCAAAGCAGCACGCAGACCCAGTTGAATGCGGTGCTGGCCCCGTTCGACAAGGTGGCGGCGTTCCTGTTCGGCGCGGATCACAAGGTGGTGGCGGCAAATCCCGCCGCGCGGGCGCTGCTTGGGCTTGAGGTCGGGTCCGAGCTTGGTTCGATGCTGGTCAACCGCGACGATATCGACAGCATCCTGACCACCGCCCATGCGCTTTTGCGCGGGCGGGGGGAAAATGCGGCGGTGCTGCGGCTCAGGTCGCGCGGCAAGGGGCATTTCATCGTGGTGCGCTTGCAGGTGCGGCAGGTGGGATCGGGGGATCGCTATGTGCTGGCCGCGTCGTCCGAGGTTAGCTGCCCGGCCGGGTTTTCCGACATCCTGAAACGCGCCTTCGACCTGACCACCGCCGAGGCGGACGTGGTGCAAAGCCTTGTCGAATGCTGCTCGGTCAAGGACATCGCAGAACAGCGGGGGCGGTCGATCGACACGGTCAGGGCGCAGATCAAGTCGATCCTGTCCAAGACGGAAACGCGGTCGCAGGTCGAACTGGTCCGGCTGGCCTTGTCGCTGATGGACATGTCCAACCTGACGATCAACGCCGACCCCGGCCCGCGCCTGTTAAGCCGGGGCTATGCCGGGCTGCAGGAACGGCCCTTCACCTCGCTGATCACACCGGATGGGCGGCGGCTGGATTACCTGGTGCTGGGCGCCCCGCAGGGGGTGCCGCTGTTGTTCCTGCCGCTGGATTACGGGCTGGTGCGCTGGCCGGCCTCGGCCGAGGTCGAGGCGGCCCGGCGCGGCATTCGCATCATCGTGCCGGTGCGCGCGGGCTATGGCCTGTCGGACATGGTGGCGAAAGGGCAGGATTACGATGTCTTGGCCACGCAGGACACGTTGCAGATACTGGATGCCGAGAATGTCGCGCGCTGCCCGGTGATCAGCCTTGGATCCGACAGTTTCTATGCCATGAAGCTGGCGACGCAGGACCCGGACCGGATCACCGCGATCATCGCCGCGGCCGGTATCCTGCCCATGACCCGGCGCGAGCAATACGAACGGATGGAGAAGTGGCACCGTTTCATCCTGGCGGGTGCGAAATACACGCCGCACCTGCTGCCTTTCATGGTGAAGGCCGGGTTCTATCTGGCGCGCAAGATCGGCAAACGGGGCTTTATCCACGCGGTCTATGGCAATTGCCCGGCAGATGTCGAAACCTTCGAAGACCCCGAGGTGTTCGAGGCGATGGTGACAGGCTCGGAAACCGCGCTGACAGACGATCACAGCGCCCATGAAGCCTTTTCCCGCATGGTGCTGGGCGAACAGAAAAGCGACTGGACCCCGATGGTCGACGGGTTGAAGGGCAGGTTGCCGGTGGTGTTCTTCAACGGCACCCACGATCCGCAGGTTCCCTTCGCCTCGCTGCAGGAGTTCCGGCAGGATCATGACTGGATCGACTACCGCGTTTACGACGACAGCGGGCAGCTGATCTTCTTCCGGCACTGGCAAGAGGTGCTGGACGAGGCTGAAAAGCACCTCGCTCGTTAACTTTTACCCAATGTTGGGTATGACCTTCGCCGCCAATACTTCTAGGGGTTATTCTATTGAAACCAAGGATTTGAAGTTGCCGGACGTATGCTCAATTACAGGGATAATCCCGAGCTGTTGCAGCGCAAGAGTTCATGGACCATTTGCCCGTTTCGATGGGTTTCGCGTTGGTCCGAGAAGGGGATGGGCGTGTGGTGATGGCGCGGGGCAATTGCTGGCGGGAATATCGTCAGCAACCCCCGTGTTTTAGACCCTCATAGGGCCACCGGACCGTGTGCTTCCTGTCACGGGTCGGTGGCTTTTCTTTTGGGGTGGATTTGGGGTGCTTGCCCCGAGGGGTGGAGCGGCACCAAAGGGCAACCCGTCGCAGGACGCGTCAATTAATGGCACGGTTTGGCAACGCGGCGGGTTGCTTTTAACGCATCGGCCCGCAATCTGTTTCGACCGCCCCGAAAATGGGCCTTACCGTGTCATAGAAATTCTCGACGCTCATCCCGTCGGGCAGGTTGCCGGACAGGGTCGAGGGGTTGGCCTGCCATTGCACCGTGATCGCGAAAATCTCGGGCGTCATCTGGTCTTTCAGCCCTGCAAAGGTGCATGGGCAGTTGGCGACCGCATCGGATGTATCCGCCCAGTCGTAAACCCCGGCCATCCGGGCGCAAAAGCCGTCGGGATCGTCCGGGTCGATCGGCTGGGCCTGGCCTGCGGTTGCAGCGCCAAGCGCGATAAGGATCATCAAGTGTCGCATTGGTTTCCCCTGAATTCATAAAAGAACAGCCGCAGCATGGCGTGATCCGTGACAACAATCAAATCGGCAGGCAAATCGGCGGGCGGGGCAGCGCCGGTGCTGACAGATGTGTCGCGAAGACGCTGGCCAACAGGTAAAGACGGACCGCTTTCGCGGTTTTGGCCTGATTTCCCGCCAAAAACCGTCAGGAAAAAGTGAACTGCTTAACAATAGTCAAGATTCTGGCGCGCGGCCCCGTTTATCCAGAAAATCGGATAACTGAACTGGAGGCCAATATGCGAGAAGTCATGACCAAGACCATGGCGCGTAACGTGTTCTATGGCGGCTCGTTGTTTTTCATTGTGGTCTTTTTGATCCTGTCGGCGCATTCCGTGCGATACGTGGTGACCAAATCGACCGCTAATGCGGAACTGACGGAAAGCGTAGCACGCGGCAAACATGTGTGGGAAAAGAACGCCTGCATCAACTGCCATACTTTGATGGGCGAGGGGGCATACTTCGCGCCCGAGCTGCAAAACGTGATGGCCCGTTGGGGTGTCGCCGACGACCCGGAAACCGCCTTTGAGGTGTTGAAGGGCTGGATGGAAGCACAACCGACCGGCATCGAGGGGCGGCGCCAGATGCCGCAATTCAACCTGAGCGACGAACAGATTCGCGAACTTGCAGACTTCTTCCTGTGGGTGAACACGATCGACGCGCAGGGCTGGCCCCCGAACGAGGCGGGCTAAGGCCGGAAGAGGAGACGTGAAATGAAATACCAAACACAAAAAATTGCCTATTGGTACTTCCTGGCAGCGATGGCGGTCTTTGCCGTTCAGGTGCTGGGCGGTCTGTGGGCCGGGTGGATCTATGTCGCCCCGAACTTCCTGTCCGAGCTGATGCCGTTCAACATCGTGCGCATGTTGCACACGAACGCGTTGATCGTCTGGCTTCTGCTGGGCTTCTTTGGTGCGGCTTATTTCCTTGTTCCGGAAGAAGCCGAGCGCGAGATGCATTCGCCGATGCTGGCCTATATCCAGCTGGGCATTCTGCTGCTGGGCACTGCGGGCGCGGTCGTGACCTATACGTTCGACCTGTTCCACGGCAACTGGCTGCTGGGCATGGAAGGGCGCGAGTTCATCGAACAGCCCGTCTGGGTCAAGGTTGGTATCGTCGTTGCGGCGCTGATCTTCCTGTTCAACGTGTCGATGACGGTTCTGAAGGGC
>JAUHWP010000014.1 GCA_030424645.1 Alphaproteobacteria bacterium | reverse complement strand
TCATATCCTTTTTCTCGACAGCATTCATTGTCTTAATGGCATGATTTGTCGAGAGAAAACAGAGCATCCCGAACAAACCGGCCCTGATTGATCTTGCGGCAACATCCATCCAAGGGTGAATAAGGAAGACAACGAGGGTGCAGGGTATCAATACCGAAAGCGCTCAGCTAATAGTGAGATGCAGCAGTTAAACAATTTATAACTGCGTATTAGAGCTTGTTCCTAAAGTGCTTCATTGTTTCGCTGTTGCTGCTAGCTTTACATAATACCGATTATGCGCTTCCGGTATGTAGCCGGAGCGCGCTACCCTGAAGTGCGACTCCTATTAGAAAACAATATGTTATCTAACAGGAGACCATGGCATGGGAGCCGTTTACACGCAACTATCACTGCAAGAACGCCGTAAGATCGAGAGCTGGTGGCATGCCAAAGTGCCTGTCAGAGAGATGGCACGTGTCCTCAAGCGCCACAAGTCGACGATCTTTCGCGAGATCAAACGCAATTTCTGGGCGGATGATGCATTCCCAAAGAAGTACGCGGGCGACTTCGGTCATGCCGCTCAGTTGCAGACAGATAAGCGTCGATCTGTGCAGCGCAAGCTGATCCGGCATCCAGACCTGTGCAAGACTGTGATCGCCCGGACAACCTGCACCGCCCCCTCAATACCGAGCCGGATCGCTTGGCAGATGTGCTCTGCTGGCGCGACGCGCGCTATGTCGGCAACCAACTGGCCTTCTCCTGCAACCGGCAGCGCATCATCCGCGCAGAGAACGAGATCACGCGCGGCCTGCCCGGCAAGTATGTCGACAGCTATGCCTACCCGGACGGACGCTTGGAGTTCCGTTGGAAGGGTGTCGCGCTCCCCTACTCCGTCTTCGACAAGGATCAGCGTGTCACCCACGCGGCCATCACCGAGAACAAGCATCTGAGCGCCGTGCTGGAGCACATCAAGGCCGAGCAGGACAAGGCTCCACCCAAGACACGCCGCGCGGGCAAGCAGCGCTCCCGCTACAAACCCAGTGGCCGCCGCAACGATGGCTGGAATTCACTGGCCGACCGAACGCGCATCGCGGACCGCAAAGCCAGCCAGGGCTGCGATATCTGAGGTCTCCGCCCTGCCAGGCTTTGCTCCCCTCAGCGCCTAAGTGGGGCATTTCTACTTTGCAGAGCCGGTGACATTTCTGCTTGGTTGCAACAAGATGATCAGCGGGGGCACATTCTAAATTGGGTAATGAGCCATTCCCCTTCTCTCAAAGGTAAAAGAAATCGGGTTCAGGTATCGCTTGCTTTAATCGGCAAAACCGTCGTGCAGGGGAACCTCGCGCAGGCGCAGGGAAATCAGGCAGGCCATGAATGCCAGGCCCGTCGCGATCCAGAATACCGGGTGCAGGGCTGCCGAAAACCCGGCGAAAACCTCGTTCTGTGCCTGCAGCGGCAGGTGCGATACCATTTCGGCGCTGATCGAACCGATGCCGCTGCCGGTGTCTGCCGGCAGGTTTCCGGCCAGGTTCCGGGCCAGGTTCGCGCTGAACAGCGCGCCGAAGGCGGCGGTGCCGATCGAGCCGCCGATCAGGCGAAACATATTGGCGCTGGCTGTGCCAACGCCCAGCATGGCGCGGGGAATGTCGTTCTGGATGGCGGCGACACCGATCGAGAATACCGGCCCCAGCCCAAGCCCGACCAGCACCATGGACAACGCCACATGCCACAGCGAGGAACCCGCCGAAAGCGTCGTCAGCGACAACATCGCAAGCGCCAGCAAGGCAGTCGACAGGATCGGCATCCATTTGTAGCGTCCGGTGTGGCTCATGATCTGGCCGGCGCCCGCCGAGGATGCGATCAGCCCCGCCATCATCGGGGTCAGGAACAGACCCGAGACCGCCGGTGACACCCCCTGCACCACTTGCAGGTAAAGCGGCATGAACGTGATGGTGCCGAACATCGCGACACCGACCATGAAGCCGACGGAATTGACCACCACAAAGGTGTTGTTGCGAAACAGGCTGAGCGGCAGCACCGGTTCGACCGCGCGTTTTTCGACGGCGATGAAGCCCGCCAGCGCGGCAAGGCCAAGCCCCACCAGCCCGATCAGTTCGGGGCTGCCCCAGGGCAGAACCGATCCGCCCAGGTTCGAGACCAGAACCGCCACCGTCAGGATTGTCGCCAGCAAGGCAGCGCCCGCCACATCAAGCTTTACCGCGGTTTCGCGCCTGACATTGGGAAGGGCTGTGTGCAGGACCGCCAGTGCCAACAGGCCAACCGGGAAATTGGCAAAGAAGATCCAGTGCCAGCTCAGCGCCTCGACCAGGAAACCGCCGATCAGCGGTCCGATCACGGTGGACACCCCGAAGACGGCGCCCAGAAGCCCCTGCGCCTGCCCGCGCTGGCGTGCCGGCAAAACGTCGGCCACCACCGCCATGGACACCACGATCAGCCCGCCGCCGCCAAGGCCCTGGATGGCCCGACCGGCGATCAGCACGCCCATCGACTGGGCCAATCCGGCCAGCGTCGCGCCTGCAAGAAACACGAAGATGCCAATCTGGACGACCAGCTTGCGGCCATAGAGATCCCCCAGCTTGCCCGCCACCGGTGCCCCGATGGTCGAGGCAAGAAGATAGGCGGTGATCACCCAGGTCATGTGGTCCATGCCGCCAAGATCGGCCACCATGATCGGCAGGGCCGTGGTCACGATGGTTTGCCCTAGCGACGCGAAAAGCAGGGTCAGCGCAACTGCAGCCAGGGCGATACGGGTCTGAGAAGAAGCAGGCCCGGAATCGACCGGGCTTTGCGTTTTCGTGATTGGCATGTCAAATCTCCGGCGCCGCGGCATTTTGCCATCGGCCACACAAATCAGTGTTGCTTGCATATATGTGCTGCAAGCATATATATGTCAATAGCACATTAATGGGAGAGAAATCTTGCCCGACCGAGACGATGACCTGAAGCGCCAACTGACCAGTGCCGGGATCGGCGAAGATCTGAGCCATGCGGCGCTGGAGCTGGATGCCATCATGCAGCATTGGCGCCGCCGGGTGGTGAAACGCGAACTGGGTCAGCGCGCCCTGTCAGATCTTGGGCTTGATCTGGACATGCCGCTTCTGGATGCGCTGATGGTGGTCTGGGCACCGGCATGCGCGCTTGACGACGACGACGCTGATGGCGAGGTGATGGTCGCCACCGTTGCCACGCAGCTGGGCATCGACCCGTCCCGCGCCAGTCGCCTGACGTCCGAGCTGATCAGGATCGGACTGATCCGTCGGGCCGTCAGCCAGAAAGACGCCCGCCGGGCCGTTCTGGAACCGACCGACGCGGGCAGCCGTGTCGTCCAGGCGGTGCGCCATTACAAGTTTCTTATCCTTGGCAACTTCCTGAAGGGCTGGACCGACGCGGAACTGGCGGCCTTCATTCCGTTATTGGAGCGGTTCTCGGCCTGGTCGGAAGCCTCGGAAGACCCGACCGGACGGATCGCCACAGAGATCGCCCGGCTTCGCGAAAGCCTGTCGACATCCAACGCGTAACGGAACGAACGCGTGCCTTACCGCTGGGCGTCGCGAAGACCGGACCACAGCAGGCTTGCGCCCATGACACTGAACGCCGCGGCAAACACGCCTTCGAACCATCCGGCGAAACGGGTATAGCCCCGCATCGCCGCGCCGGTCGAAAACAACACGGCATAGGTTCCATAGATCGCCAGACCGGACAACGCGCCCATCGGGCCGAAGGCCAGCACATGCAGCGCACCGAACCCCTGGCCGAAAAGGTATGACGCCACCGCAGCCCACATCATCGCCGCCTTGGGGTTGGTCAGCAGGACCAGCACGCCGCGCCGCCATGCCGGCCTGTCGTTGAGCGGTCGGGCGTCCGGTGCGATGGTTCCCCCAACCCCGACGCGGATGGTTGCACGCGCCGCTTTCAGCCCCAGGAACAGAAGATATCCCCCGCCTATCAGTTTCAGCAGGCGCAGCGAGGACGGAACTGCTTCGACAAGTGCCCCAAGCCCCAAGGCGGTGGCCAGTGACCAGACCAGCATCCCCGAGGATATGCCGACAACAACGAAAAGCGCGGGGCGCCGCCCCTGTGCCAGCCCGACCGATGCCACCGCAACAAGGTTCGGGCCGGGGGACATCTGGGCGGCAAGCACCCCAACCCAGGTCAGCGCATACACTGCAAGCATCGACGGCCTCCGATCTTCGATCACATTCCAGTGAAGCGATACATGGGGCACCCGCCTGGGACAACGGATTATCGGTATTCACCTGATCACAGTCCGGGCGGGTGCCGCCGCCCTACCCCAATGCGTAGCCCGTTCCGCGCACCGTGCGCAGCGGATCGTCGCCGCCCTTTCGGCACAGGGCCTTGCGCAGCCGCCCGACATGAACATCGACGGTGCGCGTATCGACATAGACATCCCGCCCCCAGACACGATCCAGAAGCTGCTCACGGCTCCAGACCCGACCGGGCTTTTCCATCAGGGTGGACAGCAGGCGAAACTCGGTCGGGCCGAGCTTTACGTCGGCCCCGGAGCGGGTCACGCGGTGGCTTTCGCCATCCAGCACGATGTCCTGATATTCCAGCCGTTGCCCGACGGCGGCAGGCCGTGTGCGGCGCAGCTGGGTGCGGATCCGCGCCATCAGCTCGCTGACCGAGAACGGCTTGACCACATAATCATCCGCACCGGTTTCCAACCCGCGCACACGGTCGACCTCTTCCGAGCGGGCCGACAGCATGATCACCGGGATCGAGCGCGTTTCCTTGCGGGTTTTCAGGCGACGGCAGATTTCGATCCCCGACACGCCGGGCAGCATCCAGTCCAGCAGGATCAGGTCGGGCGTCACCTCGTCGATCAGGATCAGGGCGTCATCGCCGTTTTCGGCCATGGTGACGCCATAGCCTTCGGCGCTGAGGTTGTAGCGCAGGATCTCGCGCTGCGCAGGCTCGTCTTCGACCAGAAGGACACAGGGCTTGTCTGCACTCATTTGCCGCCCCCGACGGTGTCTGCGACCGGGATTTCATAATTGGGGGCATTGCCCTTCGGGCGGGCTTCGTCCGGCAATTCGCCCTTTACCAGATAAATCACCTGATCCGCGATCGAGGTGACGTGATCCCCCATCCGTTCGATGTTCTTGGCGATGAAATGCAGGTGCATACAGGACGAGATGTTGCGCGGGTCCTCCATCATGAAGGTCAGGAACTCGCGAAACAGCGCGTTATACATCTGGTCGATCTCAAGATCGCGGTGACGCACATCCTGCGCCAGATCGGCGTCGCGGCGGATGAAGGCATCAAGCGCGTCGGACAGCATCTGCTGGGCTTCGGTGGACATCCGCTTGATGGCGCCCGAGGCCCCGTCGATGGGTTGCATGTGCACAAGCACGCTGGTGCGCTTGGCCATGTTCTTGGCATAGTCGCCGATCCGTTCCAGGTTGGCCGCCACCTTCATCACCGTCAGAACCGTGCGCAGGTCCGAGGCGATGGGCTGACGCAGGGCCAACACGCGGGCGCATTCTTCCTGGATTTGCAGATCCAGCGCGTCGATCTTCTTGTCGTTCTTGCGCACCAGTTCGGCCAGTTCCTCGTCACGGCGTTTCAGTGATTTGGCGCTTTCGCGGATGGCATCTTCGACCATGCCCCCCATTTTCATCAGGTGGGCCTGAACCTCTTCAAGGTCGCGGTCGAAGGCGGATGCGATATGTTGGTCGGTCATGTGTGTCTCCTGCCCTATCAGGGCGATCCGTCGTCAGCCGATCCGGCCGGTGATATAGCTTTCGGTGCGGGGGTCGGAAGGATTGGTGAAGATCTGATCCGTGTCCCCGAATTCGACAAGGTTGCCCAGGTGGAAAAACGCGGTCTTCTGGCTGACCCGCGCGGCTTGCTGCATCGAGTGGGTCACAATCACCACCGAATAGTTTTCGCGCAGCTCGTCGATCAGTTCCTCGACCTGTGCGGTCGCAATCGGGTCCAGCGCCGAACACGGCTCGTCCATCAGCAGGACTTCCGGTTCGGTGGCAACGGCGCGGGCGATGCACAGGCGCTGTTGTTGTCCACCCGACAGCCCGGTGCCCGGAGCGTGCAGACGATCTTTCACTTCGTCCCAGATGGCGCCGCGGCGCAGCGATTTCTCGACGATATCGTCCAGATCGGCCTTGTTGCGGGCCAGACCGTGAATGCGCGGGCCATAGGCGATGTTGTCATAGATCGACTTGGGGAACGGGTTGGGTTTCTGAAACACCATGCCGACCTTGGCGCGCAACTGCACGGGGTCGACGCGCTTGTCATAGATGTCTTCGCCGTCCAGCAGGATATCGCCCGTGACCCGGCAGATGTCGATCGTGTCGTTCATCCGGTTCAGGCAACGCAGGAAGGTCGACTTGCCGCAGCCCGACGGGCCGATAAAGGCGGTGACGGTGTTGTCCTGAATGTCGACCGACACGTCCTTGATGGCGTGCGTGTCGCCATAATGGACCTGCACGCCCCTGGCCGTGATCTTGATGTCCTGCATCGCTGCGGTCCTTTCGATACTTGTCATGTCGTTCATGTGCTCGGTCTTTCACCTTTTTTCGCGGCTGGCTTCAAGCCGCTCACCAGCGACGCTCGAACCGGCGGCGCAGGATGATTGCGATGATATTCATGCTCATCAGGAAGAGAAGCAGGATGATGATGCCGCCCCACGCGCGTTCATAATAAGCGGGGTCGGCGCGTTTGGCCCATTCGTAAATCTGCGCGGGCATGGCCGAGTTCGGCGCCATGAAGCCTTCGATCACCCCATCGGGATAGTTCGAGGCGATATAGCCCACCATGCCGATCAGAAGCAGCGGCGCGGTTTCGCCAAGCGCCTGGGCCAGCCCGATGATGGTGCCGGTCAGGATGCCGGGCATGGCCAGCGGCAACACGTGGTGGAACACCGTTTGCATTTTCGACGCCCCGACCCCAAGCGCGGCCTCGCGGATCGAGGGGGGCACGGATTTCAGGGATGCACGGGTCGAGATGATGATCGTCGGCAGGGTCATCAGGGTCAGCACCAGCCCCCCGACCAAGGGCGCGGATTGCGGCAGATGGGCGAACTGAATGAACACCGCCAGACCAAGGATACCGAACACGATGGACGGCACGGCCGCAAGGTTCGAGATGTTGACCTCGATCAGGTCGGTGAACCCGTTTTGCGGGGCAAATTCCTCAAGATAGATCGACGCCGCGACCCCGATGGGCAAGGCGCAGGCCAGCACCACCAGCATCATATAGAAGCTGCCCAGCATGGACACGCCGATCCCGGCCTGTTCCGGGCGGCTTTCCGAGGCGTCCGCGCCGGTGATGAAATCGGTATTGAACGCCTTGGTTACCACCCCTGCCCCGGCCAGCGCATCGACAATGTCCAGATGCTCGGGCGACAGGTTCTTGTCGCGGGCCAGACTTTCGCGGGTGACGCGGTCTTTCAGATAGCCATCGACGCGGGACGATGCGAGAAGCCGGAATTCGACGGTCTTGCCGATCTCGTCCGGGTTCTCGATGACGTAATCGCGCACGTCCGCTGCGGCGCCCGAACTGATCATCTTGCGCAGGTCCTTGCCCTTCGAGAACGGGTTCTCGATCCCCGTTTCGGCAATTGCCTGTGCCAGCGCTGCGTCGATCAACGGATTATATCCGAAGGTCGTCACCTTCTTGATCGCCTCGATGTCGCGGGTGCCGGACTTGTCCAGTTTCTCTTCCAGAAGTTCGACGTTCAGGGTGATGAAGGTCTGCTGGAACGCCCCCACACCCTTGAAGATGATCGAACTGACCAGCACGGCAAGAAAGACAAGGCCGACGGCGATGGCCGCAATGCCATAGGCGCGAAACCGGGCCTCGGCGGCGTTCCGTTTCCTGGTGCGCGCGTCTTGCGCCAGAAGCGACGTGGTGGTGCGCGGCGCGGCCCCATTGGCCCCGTCTGGGAAAGCTGCGTCGGTCATTCGTATTGCTCCCGGTATTTGCGCACGATGTAAAGCGCGAGGACATTCAGGCCGAGGGTCAGGATGAACAGCGTCATGCCAAGCGCGAAGGCGACAAGCGCCTCGGGGCTGGCAAAGTCGCTGTCGCCGGTCAACTGGCTGACGATCTTGGCGGTGACGGTGGTCATGGCCTCGAACGGGTTCAGGTCCAGCCGGGCGGCGGCCCCTGCCCCCATCACCACGATCATGGTTTCGCCAAGGGCGCGGCTTGTCGCCAGAAGGACGGCCCCGACAATGCCCGGAAGGGCTGCGGGCAATACCACCTGGCGGACGGTTTCGGACTGGGTGGCACCCAGGCCATAAGACCCGTCGCGCATGGCTTGCGGCACCGCGTTGATGATGTCGTCGGACAGCGAGCTGACGAAGGGGATCAGCATGATGCCCATCACTAGCCCCGCGGTCATCACCGACCGCTGGCCCTGCATCCATCCAAACCCGTCGTCGCCAAAGACGCTCAGAAGCATGGGGCCGATGGTCAGCAACGCGAACAGGCCGTAAACGATGGTCGGAATGCCCGCCAGAACCTCAAGCATGGGCTTGGCGATGCTGCGGGTCTTCGGCCCGGCATATTCAGCCAGATAGATGGCCGAGAACAGCCCGATCGGAACCGCCACCAGAAGCGCGACGACCGAGATATAAAGCGTGCCCCAGAGCAGCGGCAGAAGGCCCAGGCTTGATGCCCCGCCGCGCCCCGAGAAGCTGGGCGCCCATTCAAGCAGCGTGAAAAAATCCCTGGCCGGATACAGCCGGAAAAACTCAAGCGTGTTGAAGATCAGCGACAAGACGATCCCGATGGTCGTCAGGATCGCGATCGAGGCCGCGGCGATCAACAGGCCACGGATGCCCCGCTCGACCATGTTGCGTGCCCGAAACTCGCCCGAGGTCATGCGGATGGCGATAAAGAACCCCGCCGCCGCGATCACCAGAAGCACGATGCTGCGAAAGAGGTTGCCGGTGGCGATCTGGGCGCGCATCACCTGTGCCGCAGACAAGACCGAGGGATGTATTTCTGACCCGAGGGCAACGCCGACCTCGCCCAGAAGCGCGCGCAGATCGGTCGCTTCGGTGTCGATGCTGGATGCCTCGTCGGTGGTCAGCATGCCATTCTTGACGGCAAGGTCCAGGCCATCGGCCACGCGGCGCACATCGCTCATGATCAGGTTCAACTCGCCGCCGGTTTCATACAGTTCGGCGGGGATGTGGTTCGACACCGACGAATTGATGACAAGCGGTTGAACCACGACCCAGACCGCAAGGACAAGAACCGCCGGCACGAACGCCAGCATTGCCACGTTGGAACCATAATAGTTCGGCAGGGAATGCAGCCTGCGCCGTTCCCCGTTGACCGAGGCCAGCGCGCGGCCGCGTCCAAGGACAAAACCGACAGCAGCAAACGCCAGTAAGATGATGAGAAGCCAGAAAGCAGACATGTGAAAGCCCGTGCAGCAAAGGCGGTGCAGATCTTTGGCCCGATCCGGGAAAGGCAGAAGAACGGCGCGGGGCCGATGCCCCGCGCCATCATGGTCTTAGTTCATCATGGCGTCTTCAGCCGAAACAGCGGCCTGCGTGGCCCCCAGTTCGGGATCGGAGACCAGGCCGTATTCGGCCAGCGGGCCGTCGGGGCCGGCAATCTCGTCCGAGATGAAGAACTCGGCATATTCTTTCAGGCCGGGGATCACGCCGATATGGGCTTTCTTCACATAGAAGAACAGCGGGCGCGACACCGGATATTCACCGGTCGAGATGGTTTCAGTCGACGGGGCGACACCGGCCATCGTGGCCACTTTCAGCTTGTCGGTGTTGTTTTCATAGAAAGCCAAGCCGAACACGCCGATCGCGTGGGCGTTTGCGTCGATCGACGCCAGCGTTTCGGTATAGTCACCGTCGATGTCCACGGCACGGCCGTCAGCCATCACGGCAAGGCATGCGTCTTCGGCGTCGTCTTCCGACATGCCGCCCGCGATCATGGCTTCCAGCGCGCCAGTCGCTTCACAGCCGGCTGCGACAACTTTTTCCTCGAACACTTCACGGGTGCCGTGCTTGGTGCCGGGGATGAAGGCCAGGATGTCTTCGGCCGGCAGATCGGGGTTGAAGTCGGCCCACTGCTTATAGGGGTTGTCGACCAGCGCGCCATCAACCATGACCTTCGGGGCCAGCGCGTTGAAGATGTCCGACTGGGTGAAAGCGGTATAGTCCGGGCCGTCGAGCTGCGAGGCAAACACGATGCCGTCATAGCCGATGCGCACTTCTATGATGTCGGTCACGCCGTTTTCGGCGCAGGCCAGGATTTCCTTTTCGCGGATGGCGCGCGAGGCGTTGGCAATGTCGGTGTGTTCTTCGCCGACACCCTGACAGAACCGCTTCAGACCGGCAGACGAACCGCCCGATTCGACCACGGGGGTCGGGAAATCGAAGTTTTCGCCGAACGCTTCAGCGACGATGGAGGCATAAGGCAGCACGGTCGAAGACCCGGCAACCTGAACCTGGTCACGGGCGGTGGCAGCGGTTGCGGAAACGGCAGCGATCGCCATGGCAGAGGCGGTCAGTTTCACAAAGGACATGGATAACTCCTGTTTGGTTGCATCGCCCCCTCGGACGACATGGCGCTGTCCTATGGGTCTTGAACAAAGCTTTTGTGTAAGTTTTGTAAAAGTAATGTGACAAACGGCGTGTGTCGGCGAATTTTCCAAAGAAGGCGCGGCGGAAATCGTCAGGCCGGGTCGGGCATTGGCAAGACAACGGTAAAGCAACTGCCCTTGCCCGGTGTGCTGTCGATCCGCAGGCGTCCGCGGTGCCGGTTGACGATGTGCTTGACGATGGCCAGCCCCAGACCGGTGCCGCCAAGTTGACGGGACCGATGGTTGTCGACGCGATAGAATCGTTCCGTCAGCCGACCCAGATGTTTGGGGTCGATGCCCTCGCCCTCGTCCTGAACGGTGATCTCAAGCCCCGGCCCCTTGAACGCAGGCACCAGATCCAGCGCCCTGACGGAGATCTGCACGGTGCCGCCCTTGCGACCGTATTTGATCGCGTTTTCGGTCAGGTTGGTCAGCACCTGCGTCAGCTGGTCCTGATCGCCCACCACCTTTATGGGACGGTCGATATCGAACGCGGTCGTTATCGTGACCTCGCGATTGTTCGCCGCGGGGGTAAGCGCGTTGATGACCATCAGGATGACCTGATCCAGTTCGACCAGATCCGTGGGGCGCATTCCGGCCATATCCTCGACCCGGCTGAGCGACAGAAGATCGGCCACCAATCGGTTCATCCGTCCGGCCTCGTCTTCCATGATATCCAAAAACCGCGCGCGCGCGTCCGGGTCGTCACGCGCCGGGCCGCGCAGGGTTTCGATGAAGCCCGACAAGGCGGTCAGTGGGGTGCGCAGCTCGTGGCTGACATTTGCCACGAAATCCGACCGCATCTGCCCGGCCTCTTCACGCGGCGACACATCCAGAAAGGTCAGCATGGCGCTGTTTTGTGACGCAAGCATCACCACATGCACGTCATAAATCAGCTCGCGACCATGCTTTGAGACAAGATAGCGCACGTCGGCCTGCGCAGCCCCGGACAACACGGTCTCGATGGCGTCAAGCAACGCCGGCTGACGGATGGCGGTGGCGACATGCCGTCCAACCAGGTTGGCGTCGAACAGTCGCGCCGCCCCGCCGTTCTGATCTGTCACGCGCTGATCCCGGCCGATAACCAGGACGGGCACCGGCAGGGCCTGCAAAACTTCGCTGGACGACATCACACCTGCAAATCTTTGTCTCGTTTCATTCCCTTCATGAGATGGCCGGATATTCACGGCAGGTCAAACGGCAAAAATGTAACAATCCCCTTAACACGAGAATTGCAAACATCCTGTTCGCCTTATATGTGTGGACGAAAGACGAGCCGACGGGTGGGTTCTGCGTGCCCTGTCATTTCGAGTAACAAGTTGAAGCCTGTCGGCTTCGAAGCGGGAATCTGGTTGATGACACGACGCCACACGACACAACCAACGCTGCTGGCGTTGGGAGGCGATCCATATCTGCATTCTCTATCCACCGATATATACCGGATCAGCCATGTGACACATGCGCGGTTCAGCACCATGACGGCGCAGGACTTTGACGATCAGTCCATTCATCTTGTGGCATCGGTGCCGTTCTGCGACCAGACCGACTGTGTCGAGATCGGGCAGCATCTGGACAAGATCGGGTTTCAGGGCATTTACCTGATCATGGTGCCCCCGCTTCCGAACCCGACCCTGATCGAACGCGAGCTGCGCCAGCTTTATCCACGGCTGAACTTCCGCGTCCATACACCCGATGAAGTCGAACACGTCCTGAACATCCCGATACAGGCCAAGGATCAATAGATCAGGTCGTGATCGTCACCCGACAGTTTGTCATAATAGCGGGCAAGATAGCTGAGCGCGACGCGAAGCATGTATTTGCCCGAGCGTGCGGGCATCGACATGTCGGCCTCGATTCGCTCCATCCCCTGTTCATGGCAGCACACGGCCATCGCGACCTGTGCAAGTTCCGGCCCCAGTGCCGTGATCGCGTCGCCGAAGCGTTTGCGCGCATCCAGTTTGCGGTCCGAAGGATGGTTGGGGGCTGCGGTTGACTGGATCGCCGCCTGAAGGCGATCCCACGTGCCTGCACCGGACAGGGCGAACTGCCCAAGGGCGAAGTCGCGGTGCAAACGCTCGGCCGCGCGCACAAGCTCGGGCGTGAGATACGGCTTTTTCTGCCCTTTTGCGCGGCCCAGGATACGCACCGGGCTGTCGGCACCGACCGGGCGCCTGGACCTGTGCGCAGATCGCGCCGGGCTTATGTCATCGACACGCGCGGAATACCCGGTAAATCCAGCCTGTGCTTCGGCAAATCCCGTGGCCCGGCTTTCGATCCGGGCAAGCATCCTGTTCAGGGCGATCCGGCCCTCGGGTGTCATGTGATACCGGCAGATCCGCCCGTGGGTCTGGCCTTCGATCCAACCGCGCAACGCCATCATTTCAACCACTTCCGTCGGCCCCTTGGCCAGCGTCACGGGATCGCCGTCATCGCGTGCGGCCAGCACGACAGCCGTGTCGATGCCGTGGCTGACGACCATGACCGCCCGGTCCTTCATCATCGCGCGCAGAAGCCTGAGCACATGCGGAGAGACCGGATCATCCGCGCCGATATCCTCGGCGAGGTGATGGTTTTCGAGTTCGGCCTTTCCATCCCGCACCCCTTCGCCCAGGCGCGTCAGCAGCGCATCGACAAGCGGATCGTCCCGCCGCGCTTCGGTCTTGCGCACCTGTCGCATCACGGTCGAGGCATGAACCCCCATGTCGCGTGCAAGCGACCGGATTGATACGCCCTTTTCGGTGTGTTTCAAATACAGGTGAACCTCGTCCGGCAGCCAGCGCAATACAGCGTTGTGTTCGATCCCGGATGGCGTCGCGTTTTGCATTCAGGCCCCTTCCATTTGGCATTTCGTGCGTTTCCCGATAGTCGATAATACAACCTTAGGTTGCATTACGGCGATCAGGCCTATCATTCGATTGGTTAGCGGTTCGTTAACCTACGGCCACTGCGGTAAGGATCATTTCTGAAGCGGTAACATTTGTTAAAGGCGGCGCACGGTGAAAAAGCGCGACGCAACGCCCGCTTGGGTTGTGTCACGATCACGGGGAATCACGGAAAGGACTTCCCATGACTGACGCTTTCACCGTTCTCAAGGCACTTCGCCGCCCCCGTCTTCTGGTGCGCGCCGCGCGTTTCGGGCTGGTTGATTACAATCGCGACAGGGACCTGAAAAAGCTCATGAAAACTGCGACCACGCCCTGCCCGGCCAAGGCCATTGATGAATTGCTTCAGGAAGAGGCGCGGCTTGAGGACACGCGCAAATCCGGCGACGCGTCCTATTCCATCGCGCAGCATGTCGAGGTTCTGATCGCACTTATGTCGGAAATGCGCCTGTTGCCGCAAACCCCGCGCGAGGTCCGATAACGCAGCGCCGACGCCCAAAAGTTAAGGGGGCCGTTAAGCCCCCTTAGCCCGTTGTTAACTGCATCGCGAGGATACGACGTCGCGCTTAACCGAACGCATCCGGCATTGAGGCTTTCTTGCTTTCCACATAATCGCGCAGGCCCTCGGCGATCCCCGGATCCATGCCGGGTTGCTGATAGTCGGTCAGCAGCTTTTCCACCCGCGCCGTCGCCAGTGTCTCGGTATCGCGCGCGCCTTCTTCTTCCCAGGTCTCGAACGGCTTGTAATCCAGAAGGTCTGACCGCCAGAACGCTGTTTTGAAGTTTGCCTGGGTATGAGCGCAGCCCAGATAGTGACCGCCCGGCCCAACCTCGCGGATCGCGTCCATCGCCTGACCATTTTCGTCGACCGAGATGCCCTTGGCCAGATGGTGCAGGGTGCCAAGCTGATCGGCGTCCATCACAAATTTCTCGAAGCTCGCGACCAGTCCGCCTTCCAGCCATCCGGCTGCGTGCAGCATGAAGTTCACGCCTGACAACAGGCCCATGTTCAGGCTGTTGGCGGTTTCATAGGCGGCCTGTGCGTCCGGCAGTTTCGATCCGTTGAACGACCCGGCCGAGCGATAAGGCAGCCCAAGGCGGCGGAACAACTGCCCGGCGCCATAGGTCACATGCGCAGCTTCCGGTGTTCCGAATGTGGGCGCACCCGAGTTCATGTCGATCGAGGACACGAATGTTCCGGCCACGACCGGTGCGCCCTTGCGGACGAGCTGGCTATAGGCGACGCCGGCCAGCACCTCGGCCAGAACCTGCGTCAGCGTGCCCGCCACCGAAACCGGCGCCATGGCGCCACCCACGATGAAGGGCGAAATGATCGAGGCCTGGTTGTTCTCGGCAAACACCTCCATCGCGCCCATCATCACGTCGTCATATTGCATGGGCGAGTTGATGTTGATCAGCGAGGTCATCACCGTGTTTTGCTGCACGAAGTCCTTGCCGAACAGGATCCCGGACATCTCGACGCTGTCCTGTGCCCGTTCCGGCGCCGTCACCGACCCCATATAGGGTTTGTCGGACAGGGTCATATGGGCCAGCAACATGTCCAGATGGCGCTTGTTCACCGGCACATCCGTCGGCTCGCAGACCGTGCCGCCGGAATGGTGCAGCCATTTGGACATATAGGCCAGCTTCACGAATTTGCGGAAATCCTCCATCGTCGCATAGCGACGACCACCGGCTGCATCGCGCACGAAGGGCGGTCCATAGACCGGTGCCAAAACCAGGTTGTTGCCGCCGATTTCGACAGTCCGGTCCGGATTGCGGGCATGCTGGGTGAAGCTGCTTGGCGCGGTCTTGCACAGCTCGCGCGCCAAACCACGCGGAATTCGCACACGCTCGCCGTTGACATCGGCCCCGGCGTCTTTCCACCGCTGAAGGGCGGCGGGGTTTTCGACGAAATTGACGCCGATCTCTTCCAACACCGTTTCCGCGTTGTATTCGATGATCTCCAGCGCCTCGTCATTGAGCATTTCGAGGTTGGGAATGTTGCGCGAAATGTACTTGGCACATTCGATGCGCACTGCGGTGCGTTCTGCCCGGCGGGCTGCGCCGCCGCCTCCGCGACCACGGCGGGTGGGTGCATCGGTCATGGATGTCCTCCAATTTATCCTGTTGATTTGTAAATATCCTGCGCCCCATGCCAAATCCGCTCGCAAGCGTCCTTCACGGGGCAAAAGCGACATCCAGCCCGAAAAGGTGTGAAAAATCTTTCTCCACGACACCCCGAGCCGTCCGTAAGGCTTGCGTTGGCCCCGCCCCTGCCCTAATCGGTTGCCATGACAGATCAGAGCCACGACCGCCTTCTTATCATCGACTTCGGCAGCCAGGTGACGCAGCTTATCGCGCGTCGTTTGCGCGAGCTGAACGTCTATTGCGAAATTCACCCCTATCAGAATGTCACGATGGATTTCGTGCGCGAGATGGCCCCGAAAGCCATCATCCTGTCCGGTGGTCCCGACAGCGTGACGCGTGAGGGCAGCCCCCGCGCCCCGCAAGAGATTTTCGACTTCGGCGTGCCTATCTTGGGTATCTGCTATGGACAGCAGACGATGATGACCCAATTGGGCGGCAAGGTGGTCAGTGGCCATGGCACGGCCGAGTTTGGTCGCGCCTATGTGACGCCCGAGGCCAAGCTGGACCTGCTGGACGGCTGGTTCGAACACGGGGTCGAACAGGTCTGGATGAGCCATGGCGATCATGTCTCTGAAATCGCACCGGGTTTTCAGGTTTTTGGCACCTCGCCCAACGCGCCCTTTGCGATCACTGCCGATCCGTCACGGCATTTCTATGCGGTGCAATTTCATCCCGAAGTGCACCACACTCCAAAGGGCGCGAAGCTTTACGAGAATTTTGTGAAACTGGCTGGCTTTTCGGGCGACTGGACCATGGGGGCCTATCGCGAGGAAGCCATCCGCGTCATTCGCGAGCAGGTGGGCGACAAGAAGGTCATCTGTGGCCTGTCCGGCGGTGTCGATAGCTCGGTCGCGGCGGTGTTGATCCACGAGGCCATTGGTGATCAACTGACCTGCGTCTTTGTCGATCATGGCCTGCTGCGCAAAGGCGAGGCCGAAGAGGTCGTCACCATGTTCCGCGATCACTACAACATGCAGCTCATCCATGCCGACGAGCAGGAGCTCTTCCTGGGCGAACTGGACGGCCAATCCGACCCGGAAACCAAGCGCAAGATCATTGGCAAGCTGTTCATCGACGTGTTCCAGAAACACGCCGATACGATCGACGGGGCCGAGTTCCTGGCGCAAGGCACGCTCTACCCTGATGTTATCGAAAGCGTCAGCTTTTCGGGTGGCCCCTCGGTTACGATCAAATCACACCACAATGTCGGCGGCCTGCCCGAAAAGATGGGCCTGAAGCTGGTCGAGCCCTTGCGTGAGCTGTTCAAGGACGAGGTCCGCGCCCTGGGCCGAGAGCTTGGCCTGCCCGACCATTTCATCGGGCGCCACCCCTTCCCCGGCCCCGGTCTGGCGATCCGCTGCCCCGGCGAGATCACCCGCGAGAAGCTGGACATCCTGCGCGAGGCGGATGCCGTCTATATCGACCAGATCCGCAAGCACGGCCTGTATGACGACATCTGGCAGGCCTTCGTGGCCATCCTGCCGGTGCGCACAGTGGGCGTGATGGGCGACGGGCGAACCTATGATTACGCCTGCGCGCTGCGCGCCGTGACGTCCGTGGATGGCATGACGGCGGATTACTATCCGTTCAGCCATGATTTCCTGGGCGAAACCGCCACCCGGATCATCAACGAGGTCAAGGGGATCAACCGCGTGACCTATGACGTGACCTCGAAACCGCCGGGCACGATCGAGTGGGAATGACCCAACCAACACGCATAAGGCTGACCGGGCATATGGATGTGCCCGAGGATCGGTGCGCCGCCGTTGCGGATGCCCTGCCCGCCCATATCGCCCTGACGCGGGCCGAGCCGGGGTGCTTGGCTTTCGACGTGACCGAAGACGCGGCGCGGACCGGTCGCTATCTGGTGTCCGAACTGTTCGCCTCGCAAGCCGATTTTGACGCTCACCAGACTCGCGCGGCGGCAAGCCTCTGGGCGAAGGTCACGGCGGGCATTCCGCGTCATTACACGATAGACGAGGTTCCGGCGTGACACCCACCTTGCGGGCCGCATTGTGGATGACCGGGGCCATCGCCTCTTTCTCCGCGATGGCGATTGCCGGTCGCGCCGTCAGCCATCAGCTGGATACGTTCGAGCTGATGCTCTATCGGTCCTGTGTCGGCTTTGTCATCGTTCTGACCATCCTGCTTGTGGGCGGTCGACAGAACGAAGTCACGACAGCCAACGCACCCTTGCATATCCTGCGCAACCTCGCCCATTTCACCGGGCAGAACCTGTGGTTCTTCGCGCTGACGGCCATCCCCCTGGCACAGGTCTTTGCGCTGGAATTCACCTCTCCGCTTTGGGTGGCGGCGCTGTCGCCGCTGGTGCTGGGCGAGCGGCTGACAATGACACGCGCGATCAGCGCGGCGGTGGGCTTCGCTGGGATACTGTTCATAGCTCAACCATTCTCGGACACCGGGATCTCTGCTGGGCTTGGCGCGGCGGCGCTGTCGGCGGTCTGCTTCGCCTTTACCGCGATGTTCACCCGCCGGTTGACCCGGTCGGAAACCACCTTGGCGATCCTGATCTGGCTGACCGTGACACAACTGATCTTTGGGCTGCTGACGGCGGGCTTTGACGGCGACATCGCAGTGCCCAGTCTGGCGACCGCGCCCTGGCTGGTCTTGATCGGCTGCGCCGGATTGCTGGCGCATACCTGCATGACCATTGCCTTGTCGCTGGCTCCGGCTTCGGTCGTGATCCCGATCGACTTCACCCGCCTGCCCCTGATCGCGTTGATCGGCGCGGTCTTCTATGACGAACCCATCGGCTGGGCGCTCGTGTTAGGCGGGAGCATGATTGTCGTCGCCAACCTTGTTAATATCCGCGCCGAGGCCGCAGCCCGGCCACGTTAACCCGCCATACACAACCTATACTATAGCTTACCACAGCCGAAATTTCGCATGAAACCGTGTCCTTTGCACATCGTTTGGCGGCATATGCGACGTGCTGAACGATCTGACCCAAGGTAACGATTGACCAATATCAAGTGCGACAAATAGCCTTGTCTTAATGTAACCCATCATTATCGGACAGTTTGTGGTTCACGGGAGGAATGATGAACAAACTAACACTTACAACCGCTGCGCTCTTCACCGCGGCAGCGACCACCGCGCAGGCAGGGATCGACCGCTCCGATCAGGATATCTCAATCCTGTTCGAAGAAGGCAACTACCTGTCTTTTTCCTATGCTAACGTCAGTCCAGACATCGAAGGCGCCGTCGGCGGCGTTGTGCCGGTCAGCCAATCGGCTGTCGATTTCTCGATGTTTTCGCTGGGCTATAAAACCCAGTTGAACGACAGCCTGAGCCTTGCCCTGATCTGGGACCAGCCCTTTGGCGCGAGCATCGACTATGTTGGTACCCCTCTGTCGCCCGGCATGGCCGAGGTCAAAAGCTCTGCCCTGACCGGTATCCTGCGCTATGAAATGGGCAACGGATTCTCGGTTCATGGCGGTGTGCGGGCCCAGAAGGTCTCGGGTGAGATCATTTCCAGCCTCGGCGCCCTGAGTGCTGAAAGCGGCACCGAATGGGGTGGCCTGGTTGGTGTGGCTTACGAAAAGCCGGAGATCGCGCTGCGTGTCGCCCTGACCTATTTCACTTCGGTCGACCACGCGCTGACCGGCGTGCGCGCCACGCCGTTCGGGGTGGATGCCGTGACCGGGTCTGTGACCATGCCGGAAGCCATCAACCTGGATTTCCAGACGGGTATTGCCGAAAACACGCTGGTGTTCGGCTCGATCCGCCATGCCCTTTGGGATGGCATCTCGCTCGATACCACCGGCCCGGCCTTCGGTCCGGCCAACTGGGTGAACTTTGTCGAAGACGTTACATCATATGAACTGGGCATCGGGCGCCGCCTGAACGAGAACTGGTCGGTTTCGCTGACCCTTGGGTACGAGGGTGGCATGGACACCGGCACCACGTTCCTGGCCCCGGCCGGTGCGTCGAAGTCGATTGCTGTGGGCGCCAAGTATACCCAGGGCAACTATGATATCTCGGCGGGCGTTCAATACACCAAGTTCGACACCAAGACCGTGACCTCTGGTGGCATTCCCGTCGTCTTTGACGGTGGTAGCGCTGTTGCGGTTGGTGTGAAAATGGGCCTGCGCTTCTAAGCCAGCCCGGCCAAAGAAACACGGAACGCCCCACGCCAATCGCGCGGGGCGTTTTTCATTTCCCCTTTCTTCCCAACCCGAGGCGAACCATTTGACCCGCCCGCCTTCCGCCCTTACCAAGGTGCAAAATGGTGGGATGCAAGATGCTGTATCAAAACGCGCAGGAATGGCTGGACGCCCCGAACAAGCGGGTGCTGTTCTTTGGCATGTCCGGGCTGGGCAAGACCTATCTTTCCAACATGCTGCGCGAACAGGGCGATTGGTTTCACTACTCCATCGACTACCGGATCGGCACCCGGTACATGGACGAATACATCACCGACAACCTGAAGACCGAGGCGATGCAGGTTCCGTTTCTGCGCGACCTTCTCTTGTCGGATTCGATCCGCATTGCGCCCAAGATCAGGTTCGACCACCTGACACCGGTCGCCACCTATCTGGGCAAACCCGGCGCACCCGGCAAGGGCGGCGTGCCGATCGAGGAATACCGACGGCGGCAGGCACAGTTCAAGACAGCCGAGCTTGCAGCCCTGATGGATACCGGCCACTTCATCGGCCGTGCCGCGAATATCTATGGCTATCCGCATTTCATCTGCGACAGCGGGGGGTCGATCTGTGAATGGATCGACCCGGCCCTGTGCGAAAGCGATCCGCTGATTGCCGAGCTTAGCCAGCATTGCCTTCTGGTCTGGCTGAAAGGCGACGAGGCGCATACCCAAAGGCTGATCGAACGCTTTGACCGCGCGCCCAAACCCATGGCCTATCAGCCCGAGTTTCTGGAGCGGGTCTGGGAAGATTACCTGTTGAAAAACAGCATCAAAGCCGAGGATGTTGAACCGGATGCGTTTATCCGCTGGACCTATGCGCAAGCGCTGGCCCATCGCCAGCCGCTCTATGAACATATGGCGCGCTATGGCGTGTCCCTCTGCGCGCACGAAGTTGCCGCCATCAAGACACCTGACGATTTCGTTTCCATGATCGCCACCGCCATTGATGCCGTCTGATCCACCCCTATCTTACCCTTCTATTCCGTCAACCAAGGACATGTGACATGCCGATCAAGATCCCCTCATCCCTGCCCGCAGCGAACGTGCTGAAGGACGAGGGCGTGATGGTCATGTCCGAGGATCAGGCCGACAAGCAGGATATCCGCCCGATGCGGATTGCGCTTCTGAACCTGATGCCCAAGAAGATCGAGACCGAGACCCAGTTCGCGCGTCTGATCGGGGCGCACCCGTTGCAGATCGAACTGACCCTGCTGCGTCCGTCCGAGCACAAGTCGAAAACCACCAGCCAGGCGCATATCGGGGCGTTCTATCAGCCGTGGGACGAGGTCCGCGATCAGAAATTCGACGGGTTGATCATCACCGGCGCGCCGATCGAACACATGCCGTTCGAAGAGGTCACCTATTGGGACGAAATCAGCCAGATCTTCGACTGGACCCAGACCAATGTGCATTCCACCTTTGGCGTGTGCTGGGGCGGCATGGCGATGATCTATCACTTCCACAAGGTGAAGAAACATATTCTGAGCGCCAAGGCCTTTGGCTGCTTCCCGCAGAAGAACCTTGATCCCGCCTCACCCTATTTGCGCGGGTTTTCCGACACTTGCGTCGTGCCCGTCAGCCGCTGGACCGAAATGCGGCAGGACGAGATTGATGCCGCGAACGGGTTGACCACCCTCTTGGGATCGGACGAGGTCGGCCCCTGTCTGGTCGAGGATACGGCGCATCGGGCGCTCTATGTGTTCAATCATTTCGAATATGATACGGCCACCTTGAAAGGCGAATACGACCGCGATGTGGCCAAGGGTGCCCCGATCAACGTGCCGATCAACTACTATCCCGGTGACAACCCCGGCAAACGGCCCGAGAACCGGTGGCGCAGCCACGCGCATCTGCTTTACGCCAACTGGATCAGCGAAATGTATCTGACAACGCCCTTCGACATCGACCAGATCGGTGAAAGCAGGCAGGATCGCCGCAACTGATACCGCCGGTCCCGCACCGATTGCCAACCCGCCGCCTTCGCCCCATAATGGCGTGAAATCAGGAGTTTGCGTATGTCTTTGCCGTTCGATGGTGCCATTTCGAAATTCTATCAGAAGACCGCGCCGGATGCGGTGCGCAAGGCGATCGAGGATGCCCGCAAGAAGGATATCCTGTCGGACAGCTATCCCTATGACGCGCAGTTGGACAAAGACACCTATGAGGCCGAGATCGAAGCGCTTCAGCTTGAACTGGTGAAGCTGCAAGCGGATGTGAAGGCGACCGGAAAGCGTGTTGTCGTCGTGTTCGAAGGTCGCGACGCGGCGGGCAAAGGTGGCACGATCAAGCGGTTTCGGGAAAACCTGAACCCACGTGTGGCGCGGGTCGTGGCGCTATCCAAGCCATCAGATCGCGAAGCCGGTGAATGGTATTTTCAACGTTATGTCAAACACTTACCGACCGAAGGTGAGATTGTTCTATTTGACCGGTCCTGGTACAACCGGGCGGTGGTCGAAAAGGTGTTCGACTTCTGCACCGATGCAGAACGTGCGTCGTTCTTCCGGCAGCTGCCCGAGTTCGAGGATATACTGGTCGATGAAGGCATCCATTTCGTCAAGCTCTGGCTGAATGTCGGGCGCGCGGAACAGTTGCGCCGCTTCCTGGCCCGCGAAAGCGACCCGCTGAAACAGTGGAAACTCAGCTGGATCGACGTCGAAGGGCTGAACCGTTGGGATGCCTATACGAATGCGATCAAGGAGACCTTTGATCGAACCCACCGCCCGCGTGCGCCATGGACCATCGTGCGATCCGATGACAAGAAACGCGCCCGGCTTGCGGCCCTTAGGGCCGTCTTGCAAGATATTGATTACGCAGGAAAAGACCCGAACATCGCCCATGCGCCGGACAGCCAGATCTGCGGCGGACCCGAGGTCTGGGATGGCTAAACGCGGCTATCACCACGGCAATCTGCGACAGGCGCTGGTCGACGCGGCGCTTGAGCTGATCGAAGCGAAAGGCCCGACCGGCTTCACCTTGTCTGAGGCCGCCAAACAGGCCGGCGTCACCCCTGCCGCCGTCTATCGCCATTTTGCCGGGCGCGAAGACCTGATCGCGGAAGCGGCGCGTCAGGGCTATGAGATCTTTGCCGACCTGATGATCTATGCCTATGACAAAGGCCAGCCGTCGGCGCTCGCGAGTTTCGAGGCGACCGGCCGCGCCTATCTGGCCTTCGCGCGAAAATATCCCGGCCATTATATCTCGATGTTCGAAAGCGGGGTTTCGATCAATCACTCGGCCGACCTGGCCCATGTGGCCGGGCGCGCGATGGGGGTTCTGGAAAAAGCCGCGGAAAAATTAGCCGAGAACATCCCGGAAGACAAACGCCCCCCGTCGCGCATGGTCAGCGCCCATATCTGGGCGATGAGCCACGGCGTCGTGGAACTGTTCGGGCGCGGCAGTCCGGGGCAGAAAAGCCCGTTTCCGCCCGAAGAGCTTTTGGAAACCGGGATCGGGATTTACCTGCGTGGTCTGGGGTTGATCCGGCCCGACGACTGACGCAAAGCAGGGGCGGTCATACCAGCAAACGGTGGCACAGTTCCAACCCGTCGATCAGGCGGTCAACCTCGTCTTTCGTGTTGTAAAGCCCGAACGAGGCCCGCGCGGTGGCCGACACGCCCAGATGTTCCATCAACGGTTTCGCGCAATGGTGCCCGGCCCGGATCGCGATGCCCTTCTTGTCAAGGATGGTCGAAATGTCATGGGCATGCGCCGCGCCTTCCATCGTCAACGAGAAGATCGCGGCCTTGCCGGGGGCGGTGCCCTGCACGTTCACCCAGTTCAGACCCGACAGCCGTTCCGAGGTATAGGCGGCAAGCGCCGCTTCGTGCGCGGCGACGTTGTCCATGCCCAGATCCATCAGGTATTCCAGCGCCACCCCCATGCCGATGGTCTGCACGATGCCGGGGGTGCCGGCCTCGAATTTCAAAGGCGGCTTCGCATAGGTGACGTTGTCCTTCGTCACCTCGTTGATCATGTCGCCGCCGCCAAAGAAGGGCTGCATCTCGGCCTGCCGATCCGCGCGGATATAGATCGCACCCGACCCGGAGGGACCATAGAGCTTGTGGCCGGTGATCGCATAGAAATCGCAGCCGATATCCTGAACGTCGACTGGCATGTGAACGGCCCCTTGTGAGCCGTCGACCAGCACCGGAACACCCCGGCGGCGGGCCTCGGTGCAGATGGTTTTGACATCGACAACCGTGCCGAACACGTTGGAACACTGGGTGACGGCGATCAGCCTGGTGCGGTCGGTGATCGCGTCCAGCACCTTTTGCGGGTCAAGCGATCCATCGGGTTCCGGGTCGACCCATTTCAATACCACCCCTTGCCGTTCGCGCAGGAAATGCCAGGGCACGATGTTGGCGTGATGTTCCAGCGTGGACAGGATGATCTCGTCCCCCGCCTGCATCCGCGGCGCAGCCCAGGCGTAGGAGACAAGATTGATGCCTTCCGTGGTGCCGGAGTTGAAGATGATCTCGGCTTCCGAGCCTGCATTCAGGAATCGCGCAACGATGCCCCGCACGGCCTCGTATTTCTCGGTCGCGAGGTTGGACAGGAAATGCAATCCCCGGTGGACGTTGGAATATTCCTCGGCATAGGCGCGGGTCACGGCGTCGATCACCACCTGCGGCTTTTGCGCCGAGGCGCCATTGTCCAGATAGGTCAGCGGCTGGCCGTTCACCTGCCGGGACAGAATCGGAAAATCGGCGCGAATTTTGTCGATGTCGAACATGGCGCAGGCTCCGGTCAGTTGGGAAGGGTCATCGGGGCAGGCTCGACCCCCAGGATGACCAGAATGAAAGACAGGGCAAAGACCGCAACGATCATGAAGCCCAGGATTGCCACGAAGACCAGCCCGGTGGATTTGAACCCGTGGCATTCGGTCGTGAAATGGCTCAGCACCCAGAAAAACAGCACCACCGAGGCAATCATCGTGATCGCCGCCAGCCCCGGTGCGAACAGCGTCAGGATCAGCGTCAGCGCCTGAAGCAACACGAAGATACACTCCATCCACACGACGGTGACGATGGCGTCCGAAAGGCGGCCCTGCCCGCCGAACATCCGACCGATCAGAAAGATCGCCCAGGCCAGCCCGAACATGAAGACCGCTTCGATCACGCCCAACAGAACCGGGCTGGCAAGAACGCTGCCCATCTGCGCCGGGTCCAGCGGATAGATCATGCCCGCAATCACCCCAAGGCCGGCGTTCAGAACAACCACCAGCGCAAGCGCCGTCCACAGCGTTTCACGGGGAAGGTCCAGATCGAACAAATCACGCGCCACCCTGCGCGGTTCAGGCACGGTTTGCAGTGCCATGCCAAAAAGATAACCGGGGTCAAACCGCATGGATCATCCTTCCACCCTGCGTTCCGCTTCACGCAGGTTGATGGACCAGAACAGCAGGAAAGCCAACAGGGCAAGCGCACCGGTGACGGTCATTTGCGCCCCTTCCCCGATAAATCCGGCCACAAGGCCCCACAAGAGCCAAAGCGGCGTGGCACAGAGAAGCGCCCAGAACAGCGCGAACCGCGCCGCAAAGGCCGTGCCCTGCCCGCCCACAAGACGCATCAGCAGATGGCTGAGCGTGCCGATGACATAGAAGGCCAGCGGCATGATGAAGATCCATGCCAGCATGGTCGCCCCCATCAACATGTTCAGGTCCTGCCCGGTTTCATAGGCGACACGGGCCAGCCGGGGCAATTGGGCGGCAAATACCAACAGGCATCCGCCCATCAGAACGGCCAGCGCCTTGTCTTCACGCATTCCCAGATCAAGCCTGCGCCGAAACACCGCGCGGGGTGCGCGATAGCTTCGGATCACATCGTCTATCACCGACATGGCACCCGACCTTGATCAGCCGCGATGGCGGGCAAGCCACGCATCCAGGCGGTCGGAAATCTCGGCGGCGATCTCCTTGTCCTCGATCTCGTCAATCGCGTCGGCAAGAAAGGCCAGAACCAACAGGTCGGTGGCAATATGGTCGGGAATGCCGCGCGACCGCAGATAGAACAACGCCTCTTCATCAATCGCGCCCGAGGTCGAGCCGTGCGAACAGATCACGTCATCGGCATAGATCTCAAGCTCGGGTTTGGCCTGGAAACTGGCATCGTCGTCCAGCAGAAGCGATTGCGATTTCTGATAGCCATCGGTCTTCTGTGCGTCGGGTTTGACCAGAATCTTGCCCTGGAACACGCCTTTCGCGCCGTTTTTCAGCACTTTCTTGAACACCTGGCGGCTTTCGCACGCCACGGCATCATGGGTGATGAAGACGGTGTCATCATGGTGAAAGTCGCCATCTGCCCCGTCACCCAAGGCTGCCCCGGCCACATGGGCCGTTGCGTCGTCGCCCCGCATCTCGATCACGCATTCATTGCGGGTCAGCCGGCCATTCACGGTCATCGTGAAGCTTTTGAACACCGACGCCGCGCCAAGACGTGCAAACATATGGGTGATCGCCTGGCGTTCGTGATCGCGGCCCTGCGCGCGGACGTGGTGGAATTCAGCCCCGTCGGCCACGTCCACCTCGCTCACGCTCGAGAAGCGGGCCGCCGCCGCACCGTTTTCCAAAAGCGTCAGCTTCGCACCCTCATCCACGCGGATCACATGGTGCATGACCGCATCGGACTCGGTGTCCTGGTGGCGGTAGATCAGGCTGACCGGGCGGCTGACCCGTCCGGTGGCACGGATCACCAGGCCATCGGTCGCCATCGCCGTGTTATAGGCAGCCAGGGGACGGGCAACCGGCGATTGGCCGCGCGTTTCCAGCACACCATAGAGGTCTTTGGCCCAGTGAATATCGGTGGTGGCAACATCCGCCAAACGCTCGATTTCAAGCCCCTCACCCGACAGGTCGTCCGAGGCATCGGGGTCGAACACCCCGTCGACAAACACGATTTTCAACCGGTCGATCTGGTGAAAGACCGGCGGTTCGCCCTTGTAGTCGAAAAGTGCCGCCGGTGCCGGTGTGGCCGCGATCAGGCTGTCGGGCCGGGTCCATTTCCAATATTCATCCCGGCGCGTGGGCAGCCCCATCCTGGCCAGACGCTGCGCCGCATCGGTGCGCGCCTCTTGCGCCCACGCCCCCGAAACCGGGCGCGCATCGGCGCTGATCACCGCAGGCGCTTGTTTCGTGGCGGTGTTCATGCCTCGACCTCCATTTCGGCAAGGATATCGGCATATCCGTTATGTTCGACCTCAAGCGCCAGTTCGGGGCCACCCGACTTGACGATCCGGCCACCGGCCATGATGTGCACCACGTCCGGTTTGATATGGTCCAGCAGGCGCTGATAATGGGTGATGACAAGGAAGGCGCGGCCTTCGTTGCGCAGGGCGTTCACCCCGTCCGACACCAGCTTCATCGCGTCCACGTCCAGACCGCTGTCGGTCTCGTCCAGAATGCACATCTTGGGTTCAAGCATCGCCATTTGCAGGATCTCGTTGCGCTTCTTCTCGCCGCCCGAGAACCCCACATTGACGGGACGTTTCAACATTTCGGCGTCGATCTTCAGCTCTTTCGCCTTGGCGCGAATGAATTTCAGGAAATCGGCGGCCGACATTTCCTCTTCGCCGCGCGCCTTGCGCTGTGCGTTCACGGCGGTGCGCAGGAAGGTCATATTGCCCACGCCGGGAATTTCGACCGGGTATTGGAACGCCAGGAACAGGCCCGCCGCGGCGCGCTCTTCCGGCTCCATGTCCAGCAGGTCTTCGCCGTCCAGCGTGGCACCGCCTTCCGTCACATCATAGCCATCCCGGCCCGACAAGACATAGGACAGGGTCGATTTGCCCGAACCATTCGGGCCCATGATCGCGTGGACCGACCCGGCGGGCACCTCAAGATCGACGCCTTTCAGAATGCGCTTGTCTTCTTCTTCAAGTTTGACGTGCAGGTTATTGATTTTCAGCATTTTCTTCCGTCCTTACGAAACAGTGACAGCCGTGCCCGAGGCCGACACCATCAGCATGTTGTTGATCACTTCATAGTCGAGGTCCACACCCACGACCGCGTTGGCGCCCAAGGACGCCGCATGTTCTTCCATTTCGACCAGCGCGGTTTTGCGCGCGCGGCCCAGTTCCTCTTCATAAGCGCCCGAGCGTCCGCCCACGATATCGCGCACCTGCGCAAAGATATCGCGAAAAATGTTGGCGCCCAGAATGGCCTCACCGGTGACGATACCGTGATAGGTTACGATGGGATGGCCCTCGACGGATGGGGTTGTGGTGATGATCATCATGTCCGCTCCTTCTTCCGCGCGCAGGTCTCAGCGCCACATATCCAACAGCTTCATAACGCCGCGCGATGCGGCCCAACCCAGAAAGATACCGAACGGGATCCAGATCATTGGGTTCAACTGGTCCATCTTGTGGGTGTTGATGTAGATCACAGCCGCCCCACCACCGATGGCCGGCAGAACATAGGGAAGCGCCGATTCAACGCTGGCCCAGAATGCCTGACCTTTGTTGTGTTGTTCCATGGCCAATCCTCGGATCAATCGGGGTGGGAGTTAGCCCACGGAGCCTTCCAGCGAGATCGCAACGAGCTGTTGCGCTTCCATGGCAAACTCCATCGGCAGGGCTTGCAGCACCTCCTTTGCGAAACCATTGACGATCAGGGCCACGGCCTCCTCTTCGTCCATGCCGCGCTGGCGGCAATAGAACATCTGTTCCTCGTCCACCTTCGAGGTTGTCGCCTCATGCTCGACCCGAGAGGAATTGTTCTTCACCTCGATATACGGCACCGTGTGCGCCCCGCATTTGTCGCCGATCAGAAGGCTGTCGCACTGTGTATAGTTGCGCGAGTTCTTGGCCTTCGGGTGCATCGAGACAAGGCCGCGATAGGTGTTCTGCGCCACGCCCGCCGAAATCCCCTTGGACACGATCCGCGATTTCGTATCACGCCCCAGATGCACCATCTTGGTGCCGGTATCGGCCTGCTGGTGGTTGTTGGTGATCGCGATGGAATAAAACTCGCCCTGGCTTTCATTGCCACGAAGCAGGCAGGACGGGTATTTCCACGTCACGGCAGAGCCGGTTTCGACTTGCGTCCACATCACCTTCGACCGGTCGCCCCGGCAATCGGCGCGTTTGGTCACGAAGTTATAGATACCGCCCTTGCCTTCTTCATCGCCGGGGAACCAGTTCTGAACGGTCGAATATTTCACCTCGGCATCTTCTTCGATGATGATCTCGACCACGGCAGCATGAAGCTGGGCGGTGTCGCGTTTCGGGGCCGTGCAACCTTCCAGATAGCTGACATAGCTGCCTTTGTCGGCAATGATCAGGGTGCGTTCGAACTGGCCGGTGTTTTCCGCGTTGATGCGGAAATAGGTCGACAGCTCCATCGGGCAGCGGGTGTTGGGCGGGATATAGACGAACGACCCGTCCGAGAACACGGCGGAGTTCAGCGTCGCGTAATAGTTGTCGCTGACCGGCACGACCGACCCCAGGTATTTTTTCACGAGCTCCGGGTGTTCCTTGATCGCTTCCGAGATCGAACAGAAGATGACACCGGCCTTTTTCAGCTCTGCCTGGAACGTCGTGCCCACGGACACCGAATCGAACACCGCGTCCACGGCCACCTTGCGGCCTTCGGCAGGCACCTCTTCGGCGCCTTCGACACCGGCAAGGATCATCTGTTCCTTCAGCGGGATGCCCAGCTTTTCATAGGTGGCCAGCAGCTTGGGGTCGACCTCGTCCAGCGACTTCGGCTTCACCTCCATCGACTTGGGACGGGCGTAATAATACTGATCCTGAAAATTGATCTCGGGATAGCTCAGCATCGCCCATTCCGGTTCGACCATCTTTTCCCAGCGTGCAAATGCCCCAAGACGCCATTCGGTCATCCATTCGGGTTCTTCGTTCTTCTCGGAAATCAGCCGCACGATATCGGGATTGACGCCCTTGGGGGCATACTCCATCTCGATCTCGGTTTCCCAGCCGTACTTGTATTGCCCAGCCAGCGACTTCACCGCTTCGACGGTTTCCTCTTCCACGCCTTCCTTGACGTTCAGTTCTTCTGCACCGGCCATGTCGTCCTTTCATCCGGTGGGCAGGCTCAACGCCCCCGCGCCCGGAATTTCTCGTATTCCCTGATCCATGCCTCGGCAAAGGCACGCACCTCATCCTCATGTGTCACAGGGCCAAGCGAGACACGCAAAGCGCATCCCGCATGATCCCGGTCAAAGCCCATTGCCACCAAGGCGGCGCTGGATTTCACCTTCCCCGATGAACATGCCGAGCCTGCGGAAACCGCAAATCCGGCAAGGTCCATCACCATCACTTGCGTTTCACCCTTCCAGCCCGGAGTGATGAAGCACGAAGTATTGGGAAGCCTGTTCGCGTCTTTCCCGACAAAAATAGTCTCTTTTGCCGATTCCGCAATGGTGTTTTCTAGAATCTTTCTAAATTTTGATACGCGCTCCCAGGCGCCTTGCTCCAGATCCTCCTGCGCGGCCTTTGCGGCGGCGGCAAACCCGGCTATGCCCACCACGTTTTCCGTGCCCGAGCGGCGGCCCATTTCCTGCCCGCCACCCTTGATACGGGCCTCGATCTCCGTGCCGCGCTTGACCACCAAAGCGCCGACACCTTTCGGCCCGCCCAGCTTGTGCGCCGACACGATCGCCATCTGTGCCCCGCACCAATTGAACGCAAACGGAATCTTGCCAAACACCTGCGTCGCATCGGTCAGAAACAGCCCGTCCGGCAGCGCCTGGATCACCCCGCTTTCCGAGTTCGCAAGCTGCAATGCACTGCGGGCCGGGGCGGGCACCGACACCGCACCGTCGCTACTGGCTCTCAGGCTTTCGTCGCACCAACTGCGCACCGCGTCATGTTCGATCCCCGCGCAGGCGATCCCGCGCCCCTGCAGGGCCAGCGCCGCTGCTTCGGTCGCGGACGAGGTAAAGATGATATCCGCGCCCTCGGCCCCCAAGGCCGCCGCCAGATCCTTGCGCGCCCGTTCGATCAACCCTTTCGCCGCGCGCCCCTCGGCATGGACCGAGGACGGGTTGCCCACCACATCCATCGCCTCGACCATCGCGGCCTTGGCCACGGCCCGCAAAGGCGTCGTGGCGTTCCAATCCAGATACACGCGGCTCACCAGCGGACCCCTTCGCATTTTCTTGTTACAAATATCCTCGCCGAAGGCCTTGAATCGCCGCGCAGCGGCTTATTCCTCGTCCACCACCGCAAACAGCGTCGGCACGGCAGGGCATGGGGTCAGTTCGTTCTTCACCACGTCCGACAGGCGGGTCTGATGCAGGAACACATAGACATGGGCCGACAGCCCTTCCCACAACCGGTTGGTCATGGATTGTGCCTTCGAGCCTGAGCTGGCCCCCGACGCCCCGGCCCCCTTGTGCATCGCCGACACGGTTTCATCGACCGCTTCCAGAACTTCGGACACCCGAATGTCGGACGCGGCACGTGCCAGTTTATAGCCGCCGCCCGGCCCGCGCACGCTGTCGACCAGCCCGGCGCGGCGCAGCTTGACGAAAAGCTGCTCAAGATAAGGCAATGAAATATCCTGACGTTTTGCCAAATCTGTCAGCGATAACAGCTGGTCATTCTCTTGCAGCGCCAGGTCGGCCAGCGCCACCATGGCATAACGCCCCTTTGTCGACAGCTTCATGGCGCAACCTCCCGGTAAAAACCCCGTAAAAACATTGACCTTTCGGGCCTGTGCCACTAGGTCACTTAGGACTGGCAAAGGCAGGTCGCGGACCTGTCAAATCGCCACCCCCGTATTATGGTGCGGGTCCGGGTGCGTCAAGAAAGCTGGCAGTGGCAGCCTGACGCAGGATCCGACGACAAAAGAGGCCAAGACCGAATGCCCGAAGTAATTTTTCCCGGCCCCGAAGGCCGACTTGAAGGCCGCTATCACGCACAAAAGGAAAAAGACGCCCCCATCGCCATCATTCTTCATCCGCACCCGCAGTTCGGCGGCACGATGAACAACAAGGTGGTCTATAACCTGCACTATGCGTTCCATAACATGGGCTTCAATGTGCTGCGTTTTAACTTTCGTGGCGTCGGCCGCAGCCAGGGCGAATACGATCAGGGCGTGGGCGAATTGTCCGACGCCGCTTCGGCCCTGGATTACCTGCAATCCATGAACCAGAATGCCAAGCATTGCTGGGTGGCGGGGTTCAGCTTCGGCGCGTGGATCGGGATGCAGCTTCTGATGCGCCGGCCCGAGATTACCGGCTTTGTCTCGGTCAGCCCGCCGGCCAACATGTATGATTTCAGCTTCCTGGCGCCCTGCCCCAGTTCCGGCCTGATCATAAATGGCACCGCCGACCGGGTGGCGCCACCCGCTGACACCCATGCGCTGGTGAACAAGCTGCACGAGCAGAAAGGCATCACCATCACCCATACCGAGGTCGAGCGGTCCGGCCATTTCTTCGAGAATGACCACATGGACACGATGATCACGCATGTGGATGAATATGTCCGCCGCCGCCTGACCGAAACAACGCGCTGAACGGGGGCACCGATGGATCTTCTGGAACAAGTCGCGGATGCCATGGCGAAAGACGTGCTTGAGGCGGTCGAACTGACCGGCAACGAAGACCTTGTCGATGAGATCAAGAAGACCATCGGGTCATCCTCGACCACCTTGGAAGAGGCGTTCATGACCGCCGTTCGTATCCGACGCGCCGAGGCACGCGGGCGGGCGCAGCTTAAGCATCTGTTGAAGAAATACGTCTGACAACATCTGCCCGGCGAACAGCGCACGGGCAGATCGCCGTCTGGTCTACAACCGATAAATCTCGGAAAACTTGGTTTCCAGATAGCTCAGCAAAGGCTCGACCGAGACCGGTTTGCCGGTCGCCAGTTCGATCACCTCGCCCGGCGCATAAAGGGCACCGTGCCGTTGCACCTTGTCCTTCAGCCACGCGGTCGCATAGCTCGCCTTGCCCGCAGCAAGTCTCGCGTCCAAATCGGGGCAATCCTTGCGCAAGGCGTCGTGCAGGCACCCCGCATAGACATTGCCAAGGCTGTAGGTCGGGAAATAGCCAAACAGCCCCACGGCCCAATGCACATCCTGCAACACGCCGTTCGAGGCCTTGTCGACCTCGTATCCGAAATCGGCAGCAAAACGCGTGTTCCACGCCTCTTCCAGATCAGCCACGTCCAGTTGTCCGGTGATCAGGCGACGTTCCAGGTCGAAGCGCAGCATGACATGCAGGTTATACTGCACCTCGTCGGCCTCCGTGCGGATATAACCCTTCTCCAACCGGTTCACCGTGCCATAGAACGCATCCGCATCGCTGGCCGGGGCATAGCCGAAGCGGCGCTCCATCTGACTGAAAAGCCAGCCGGTAAAGGCACGCGATCGGCCAAGCTGGTTTTCATAGATCCGTGACTGGCTTTCATGCACCCCCATCGACGCCCCGCGCCCGATGGGGGTCAGCAGATAGGCGCGATCCACGTTCTGTTCGTAACAGGCATGGCCGACCTCGTGGATGGTGGAGTAAAAGCAGTTAAACGGGTCACTGGCGTTGGTGCGCGTCGTGATCCGCACATCCAGGCCCGAACCGGAACTGAACGGGTGCACCGCCTTGTCGATCCGGCCATGGGTCAGGTCATAGCCAAAAACGCGGGCCAATTTCGCAGACAGTTTCATCTGTTTCTTGGCCGGATAGGTGCCGATCACCTTTTCCGGCTGATGGGTCGCGCCCAAAGCGGCATCGCGCAGGTTGACCAGTCGGGGACGCATGGCATCGAACAGTGCCTGAATGGTCTGGCCGGACGCACCGGGCTCGTAATCATCCAGCAGCGCATCATAGAGATCGCCGCCGTTTGCCAAGGCTGCGGCCTCTTCCCGGCGCAGCGAGACGATTTCTTCCAACACCGGTTGAAACGCCGCGAAATCGTCCTTGGCCCGCGCATCCGCCCATTTCCGCTGGGCCGCCGATGTGGCGCGTGCAATCGCCATCGACAGGCCAACCGGCACCTTCAGCGCGCGGGTCTGCGCGCGCCTGATCTCGCGGATTTGCGCGGCATCGGCGGGCGACAGGAGGCTCGCATCTATGGCCTCCAACCAATCGGCGATCTTCGGATCGATCCGGCGCGCGTGCAGGATGTTTTCCATCGCGGCCATTTCTTCAGCCCGCTGTGGCGCGGCGCCGTCGGGCATCATGGTTTCCTGATCCCATCCCAGACGGCCTGCGATTTCAGCCAGCGCCTGGGTGTCGCGCTGAAACGCCATCAACTTTTCAAAAGCGGTCATCTGTCACCCTTTCGTGCGAATGGACTGATCGGCGGGATACCCTGCCAGGAACCGGGCGTTCAGGATCAGAACCCAGGTCAGGATGGCACCGACTTGATGGGTGATCGCCACGTGCAAGGGCGAGGCCTGCAACACCGTGGTGATGCCCAGCACCACCTGCCCCAGCACCATCAACGTGACCAACGTGAAGCCCGACCGCACCATCTTGTTGCCCGACCGGCGCGAAGCGCGCCAGACCACGATGGCAAAGATTACCAGAAGATACCCCACCATCCGGTGCATGAACTGCACAAGACCCGGATTCTCAAAGAAGTTACGCCAGACCGGGGTCAGGTCGAACGCGTCGGGCGGAAAGAACTGGCCCGCCATCCATGGCCAATCAACAAAGCTGCGGCCTGCGTCAATTCCGGCGACCAACGCGCCCAGAAGGATCTGCAACAGCGCCAGATGCATCAGGCCTGTGCCCATTCCGAATAGCCTTGCTTCGCGTCCACGTCGCGCGGCCATCAGGCTCGCTTCTTTCCGGCCAAGCATCAGCACATACCATGCAATGAGGCCCAATATGACGAAAGCCAATCCAAGATGTATCGCCAGCCTGTAAGACGCCACGTCTACCCTGTCGCCGGACAAACCCGAGGACACCATCCACCAGCCAATTGCCCCCTGCAGCCCGCCAAGCGCGCCCAGAAGCAAAAGGCGTCCGGTCCAGCCATTGGGGATCTTGCGCGCGGCCAGAAACCCGAAAAAGCCGATGGCCCAGACCAGACCGATGAACCGGCCCAACTGACGATGGCCCCATTCCCACCAATAGATGGATTTGAAATCGGCCAGGTCCATGCCGCTGTTTTGCAGCCTGAACTCGGGGATTTGCTGGTATTTCTCGAACTCTGCAGCCCAGGCGGCATCGTTCATCGGTGGCATCGCCCCGGTGAACGGCGCCCATTCGGTGATCGACAGACCCGAATCCGTCAGCCGGGTCAGACCACCGACGACAACCATCGCCGCGACCAGCGCAAACAGAAACATAAGCCACAACCGCACCGCGCCACGCGCAGCCCCGCCGCCTGAACCCCGCTCGATCACACCGGCTTTCGGCGCATCGCGCGACCCCTTGGCCTGGTCGCCGACTTCTTCAAAAATGCTGCGGGGTTTGGACATCTGTATCTCCCATAGGCTTTGGCGCGATACTCGTTTACTTGGCCCCGATTGCCAAGGGGGCAAGCCCCAAGAAAAACCGTGAATTTCCGCTGCTTTCGTGGATAAATCGGGCCCTTTAGGTTGCCCCTTCCGTCGGCCCAATGATATAGTTGCCGGAACTAGATATTGTGTGAAACGCACCAGAACGGCGGACAACGTGACAGACACCCCAGAACCCCCTGAGCAGACAGGCGAATTGCCGCCCGAACGACCCCATTACGACGGCCCCCAGATCACCATCGAAGAGGAGATGAAAGCCTCCTATCTCGACTATGCGATGAGCGTGATCGTCAGCCGGGCCATCCCCGATCTGCGCGACGGGTTGAAACCTGTGCACCGGCGTATCCTTTACGCGATGTACGAAACCGGGAACTCGCATGACAAACCCTATCGCAAATCGGCCCGTCCGGTGGGCGATACGATGGGGAAATACCACCCCCACGGGGACAGCGCGATTTACGACGCGTTGGTGCGGATGGCGCAACCCTTCTCGATGTCGCTGCCGCTTCTGGATGGTCAGGGCAACTTCGGCTCGATGGACGGCGATAACGCGGCGGCCATGCGATATACCGAAGTGCGGATGGACAAGCCGGCCGCCTCGCTATTGGCCGATATTGAAAAAGACACGGTCAATTTTCAGGACAATTACGACGGCAAGGACCTTGAACCGACCGTCCTGCCCGCCCGCTTCCCCAATATGTTGGTCAATGGCGCGGGCGGCATCGCCGTCGGCATGGCCACCAACATTCCGCCGCACAATCTGGGCGAAGTGGTGGATGCCACGCTGGCGCTGATTGAAAACCCGGATCTCAGTTCGGAAGGGTTGATGGAATATGTCCCCGGCCCCGACTTCCCCACCGGCGGGATCATGTTGGGCCGGTCCGGGGCACGCAAGGCGTATCTGGAAGGCCGCGGCAGCGTCATCATGCGCGCCAAGACCCGGATCGAGGAAATCCGCAAGGACCGCTATGCCATCGTGCTGGATGAAATCCCCTATCAGGTGAACAAGGCCACGATGATCGAAAAGATCGCCGAACTGGTGCGCGACAAGCGGATCGAAGGCATCTCGGCCGTTCAGGATGAAAGCGACCGGATCGGCGTGCGGGTGGTGATCGAATTGAAGCGCGACGCCACCGCCGAAGTGGTCTTGAATCAACTGTTCCGCTACACCCCGATGCAAACCTCGTTCGGCTGCAACATGCTGGCCCTGAATGGTGGTCGACCCGAACAACTGACCTTGCGCGATTTCCTAAGCTATTTCATCAGCTTCCGGGAAGAAGTTGTGACTCGCCGCACGGCGTTCGAACTGCGCAAGGCCCGCGAACGCAGCCATGTTCTGTGTGGTCTGGCGGTGGCCGTGTCGAATGTTGATGAGGTGGTCGCGACGATCCGCAGCTCGGCCGATCCGGCCGACGCCCGCGCCAAGCTGATGGAACGGCGCTGGCCTGCCCACGATATCGCGGAATATATCCAGCTGATCGACGATCCGACCCACAAGATGAACGAGGACGGCACCTATAACCTGTCCGAAACGCAGGCCCGTGCCATTCTGGAACTGCGCCTGCAACGCCTGACCGCCATGGGCGTGAAAGAGGTGACGGACGAACTTCAGGACCTCGCTGCAAAGATCAGGGATTATTTGGATATCCTGCGGTCGCGCGAACGGATCATGGCGATCATCTCGGACGAACTGACCGAGGTGAAAGACGCCTATGCCGTGCCCCGCCGGACCGAGATCGTCGACTGGTCGGGTGACATGGACGACGAAGACCTGATCGAGCGCGAAGACATGGTCGTGACCATCACCGCATCCGGCTGGGCCAAGCGCACGCCGCTGGCCGATTTCCGCGCCCAGAAGCGTGGCGGCAAGGGCCTGTCGGGGATGCAGACCAAGGACGAGGATGCGATCACCACGCTTTTTGTCGCCAATACGCATACTCAACTGCTGTTCTTCACCGATGACGGGATGGCCTATAAGCTGAAGACCTGGCAATTGCCGCAGGGCGGACGCACCGCCAAGGGCAAGCCGCTCGTCAACATCCTGCCGATCCCCACCGGCGTCTCGATTGCGGCGATCATGCCGGTTGATCGGGACGAGAAGGACTGGGACGACCTGCAAATCATCTTTGCAACTTCGAAAGGCTCGGTCCGGCGCAACCGCCTGTCGGATTTCACCAACGTGATGCGCAACGGCAAGATCGCGATGAAGTTCGAAGGCGATGACGAAGGCACGCGCCTGATCAACGCGCGGATTTGCGATGAAAATGACGACGTGATGTTGGTCACGACATCGGGGCGCGCCATCCGCTTCCCTGTAACGGACGTGCGGGTCTTCAACTCGCGCGCCTCGACCGGGGTGCGGGGCATCAAACTGGTCAATGACGGAGACGAGGTCGTGTCAATGTCGGTGATCCGCCATTTCGACGCCGAACCCTGGGAGCGCACGGCCTTCCTGAAACGCTACCGCGCCGAGTTGGGTGGCGACCCGGGCGATGATGACGGCGCCGACACCGAAAACGGCGAGGTCGAAGATGGCGTGCTGTCTGACGAGCGGTATCAGGAAATGCTGACCGCGAAAGAGATGATCCTGACGATCACCTCGGGCGGGGTGGGCAAGCTGACCTCGTCGCATGACTATCCGGTGCGCGGACGCGGTGGCCAAGGCGTCACTGCGATGGAAAAAACCATGCGCGGCGGACCGCTCGTGGCCTCGTTCCGCGTCGACCTTGATGACCAGATCATGCTGGCAACGTCGAAAGGCCAATCCATCCGCTGCCCGGTCAACGGCATCAGCTTCCGCTCGCGCAGTGCCGGTGGCGTCAAGGTCTTCAACACCGGCAAAGGGGAAGAGGTCGTCTCGGTCGCCCGCATCGCCGAGCAGTCGGAGGATGAATCGGACGATGTCGCCACCGCACAATCGTCCGAGGCAGGCGAGGTGTAGTTGGCCGATGAACGATCCGTTGTCGAACACTGCCCTTGTCTGCTGCCGGGGCATCGCCCGATCATGGGTTCATACGGTTTTCTGGAACCAGTTTGACAGGCAATGCTAAGAATGGACGCGCTTGTATCACTCGATCAGGCCAAGGGCCGCACCTGGGATATGATCATCTGCGGATCATCCTTCGCGGCGATGTTCTTTCTTCGCGGGCTGCCTCGCGATCTAAACGTCCTGATCATTGAGAAAGGTCCGCTACAACCTCACGAACGCCAAGTGGCCGAGGACTTCCAAGGCAAAGAGACAGTAACCCTCCGCAACAGCTCCGGGCACGAAAAGGAATGGGTGGCACATTCGATCTTCGGTGGCAATTCGAACTGCTGGTGAGGCTGTACGCCCCGGTTCCATCCAAACGACTTTTTGATGAACAGCACTTATGGTGTCGCCGAGGATTGGCCGCTGTCCTATGACGATCTCGAACCCTATTATGAACAGGTCGAGACACTGATGCAGATCAACGGCGGCGGTTCCGATCATATTCTGCCGCGACGGATGCCATTTCCCTTCCCCGCGCACCGACCCAGCCGGTCGGACAGGCTGATGCGGAGCCATTCTCCGAACTGGTTCGCCCAACCCACGGCCAGATCCTCGGGCGGAGATCGGGCCAATTGTTGTGCCAACGGAATCTGTGACCGGTGCCCGCTGGATGCGAAGTACTCCATCCTGAACAGCCTTGAGCAATTCCTGCGACCCGGTGTCTCGGTCATGTTGGACTCCGAGGTTCGCGCTGTCATCATCGAAGCCGGGCGCGCGACAGGTGTTGCGCTGCGATCCGCCGGGCAGGATCATGTCCTCGCCACCACGGGCGGCGTCGCACTTGCAACCAACGCCATGTTCAACGCAGCGATCCTGTTGCGCAGCGGTGTCACCCACCCGGCGCTGGGGCGCGGGATCAATGAACAAACCTCGCGCTTCGTCAAACTGGATGGCGACGGTCTGGGCTATTACGGCGGCACATCAATCACCGGGCATGGCTATGATCTCTATGACGGTCCCCATCGTGCAACCCTGTCCGGCGCGATTGTCGAATTGCATAACGCCCCCGCCCATCTGCGCGACGAACCGGGGAAATGGACCCAACGCGTGCAGATGCGGGTGATCGTCGAAGACCTTCGCCAGTCGCAAAACCGGGTCATTCTGGAAGATGACGAAATGGTCATCGAATGGCATGGACACTCTGAATACGCCCTTCAGGGGTTGGACCGGGCCATTAAGAAACTGCCGGATATCATCCCCAGCAATCTTGATCTGGCCGAGGTCGGTGATCTTGAACCAACCGAGGCACATATCATGGGCACACATGTCTTCGGACATGACCCGGCACGGCACGTGACTGATGCCGATATGAATCTGCATGGCTATGATGGGCTGTGGGCACTGGGTGCTGGCGCATTTCCAACCACCAGCCCGGCCAATCCATCGCTGACCCTGTCAGCCCTGTCCCTGCGCGCGGGCGGGATGGTGTCATGAACAAAGTGGCACGACGCTCATTCCTGGTGCTGGCGGGCGGTGCCGGTGCCTGGTATCTGTCCAGCACATTCCTCAACCCCTCAGCAGGCAGCAAACGCGGGCTCGCCCGGCGCAGAAAAGCCTGCCTGCAATCATTAGAGAAGTCCTTTTCGCCCGACATCGTCGCACACCCGCAAACGCAAGCCTTTTTGGATGACTACGTTCATCTCGCGCCCTTGGCACACAGTTTCTATCACACCACGAGAGCGACCGAGTTCTTTATCCTGTCCAGCAATGTCATCGCCCATCTGGAAACCGACGCGCCCCTTTTTTATAACGTGATCTACAACCCGTGGGTGCACCCCTGCGGGAATATGCTGAGCGCGGACTGGGCGCCCGAAGGTGAACATGTCTGAGGGCGATGCTGTGCCTGCGCTAGCCGTCTTTACAATCGCCATAGGACACGGATAAACGCACCCCATGACTGACAGAACACTTCATATCGTGGGCGGCGGCATGGCCGGGTCCGAAGCCGCATGGCAGGCGGCCCGGATGGGCGTCGATGTCGTGCTGCATGAAATGCGGCCCAAGGTGGAAACCTTCGCGCACCAGACCGGCGATTTCGCGGAAATGGTCTGCTCGAATTCGTTCCGGTCGGATGATGACGAACAGAACGCGGTGGGCCTGCTGCATTGGGAGATGCGTCAGGCGTCCGGGCTGATCATGTCCAGCGCCGATGAAAACCGCCTGCCCGCCGGCGGCGCCCTGGCGGTCGACCGCGACGCCTTTGCCCAATATGTCACTGAAAAGCTGCGCGCGCTGCCCAATATCCGCATCGAATATGGCGAAGTCAGCGAATTGCCTGCCGACGGGCACTGGATCTTTGCGACCGGCCCCCTGACCTCACCGGCTTTGGGCGCGGCGATTGCACGGGAAACCGGCACCGACCGGCTGGCCTTCTTCGACGCGATCGCCCCCATCGTCTATGCCGACAGCATCGACATGGGCGTGGTCTGGGCACAGTCCCGCTATGACAAGGGCGAGACCGAGGAAGAGCAGAAGGCCTATCTGAACTGCCCGATGACCCGCGACCAGTACGAGGCGTTCATTGACGCGCTTCTGGCCGCCGACAAGACCGAGTTTCACGAGGGCGAAACCGCCACCTATTTCGACGGCTGCCTGCCGATCGAGGT
>JAUHWP010000136.1 GCA_030424645.1 Alphaproteobacteria bacterium | reverse complement strand
TCGTAAGGTTGCGCCTCCTCTGGCCGCTTCGACAGGTCCACGTCCGAGATCTTGGGGATCACGTCGCCCGCGCGATAAACCTCGACCCAATCCCCCACGCGAATGTCTTTGCCGTCGCGGATCACCTCGCCCTTGTTGTCGCGCCCGGCGATGTAATCCTCGTTATGCAGGGTGGCATTGGACACGACCACGCCTCCCACCGTGACCGGAGTCAGGCGCGCCACCGGGCTAAGCGCCCCTGTGCGTCCGACCTGAATATCAATGGCTTCCAGCCGGGTCCAGGCACGCTCGGCAGGGAATTTGTGGGCAATCGCCCAACGCGGCGTGGTCGAGCGGAAGCCCAGGCGCGCTTGCAACCCAAGGTCATCGACCTTGTAGACCACGCCATCAATGTCATAGCCCAGCGTCGCGCGCTGGGTTTCGATATCGTGATAATGCGCCATCAACGCATCCAGATCGGTAAACCGCCGGGTCAACGGGTTGGTTTGAAAGCCCAGGGTGGCCAGACGCTCCACCGCGCCCATCTGGGTATCCGACAGCGGAGCGCTGAGCGCGCCCCAGGCATAGGCAAAGAACCGCAGCGGGCGGTCTGCGGTGATCTTGGCATCCAACTGCCGCAACGATCCTGCCGCCGCATTGCGCGGGTTGGCGAAGGTCTTGCCGCCGCGCGCCGCCTGACGCGCGTTCAGGGCGGCGAAATCCTCGTGCGACATGTAAACCTCGCCGCGCACCTCAAGGACCTCGGGGGCGCCGTCCAGCGTTTCGGGAATATCGGCCACCGTGCGCGCGTTTTCGGTGACATTTTCCCCCACGGCACCGTCGCCACGCGTGGCCGCATGAACCAACCGCCCGTTTTCATAGCGGATCGACAGCGACAAGCCGTCGATCTTCGGCTCGGCCGTATAGGCAAGTGGGGCCTTAGCGTCCAACCCCAGAAACGACCGGATCCGGGCGTCGAACTCGGCCACGTCTTCGTCCGAGAACGCATTGCCAAGCGACAACATCCGCACCTCGTGGGTGATCTTGCCGAACCCTTCGGACGGGGCCGCCCCCACCTGATCCGTGGGGCTGTCCGAGCGTTTCAGATGCGGAAAACGGTCTTCGATCGCCGCGTTGCGCTGTTTCGCGGTGTCATATTCGGCATCCGAAATGGTCGGCGCATCCTCGCCGTGATAAGCGCGGTTGGCGGCGGCCAGCACCTCGCCCAGGCGCGCAAGCTCGGCGCGGGCCTCGTCCTCGCTCAGGTGTTCCACATCTGTATCTGCTGTCGCGCGCATGGCTCCCCCATACCTGTTTTCAATTTGATAGGCGCCGCCTAGCGCCCCGTCCAGCCCCGATGCGGCACAGTTGCATGATCAATCCGCCCCAGCCCCTTGAAATCCGCGTGATTCACCCGATTGAGCGACGGTCGCCTATTGCCGACCTCATCGACAGTGCCTAAGTTTCGCTGGGTATTACCGGGGAACGGGTTTTCATGACCGAACACGACGAACACGCCAAGCGCAAGTGGCGCCCATTTGCAGGGCTGCGCAACAATTTTTTGGCCGGGCTTGTTGTCGTGGTGCCGATTGCCGTGACCATGTGGATGATCTGGACCTTCGTGGGCTGGATCGACAGCTGGGTTTTGCCCTTCGTACCCGCCCGCTATCACCCGGATGCGCTGATCGACATGTTCTTCGGCGACAGCGAATGGTTCAAGATGATCTTCGGCGAAGACGTGCGGGTCAACGTGCGCGGCCTGGGCGTCGTGGTGTTCCTGCTGTTCACCGTGTTCGTCGGCTGGATCGCCAAGGGGCTGATCGGACGGTCGTTCCTGGCCTGGGGTGAAGGGATCGTGGACCGGATGCCGGTGGTCCGGTCGCTGTATAACGGCATCAAGCAAATCGCGGAAACCGTCTTCAGCCAATCGACCGAGACCAAGTTCGACAAGGCTTGCCTGGTGGAGTATCCGCGCAAGGGTATCTGGGCGATTGCGTTTATCTCGACCAAGGCCAAAGGTGAGATTGACAAGAGAATCCCGGTCGATGAAGACATCATCTCGGTGTTTCTGCCGACAACCCCCAACCCGACCTCGGGGTTTCTGTTGTTCGTGCCGCGTCATTCCGTGATCGAACTGGATATGACGGTCGAAGATGCGGCCAAGCTGGTCATTTCCGCAGGGCTTGTTTATCCAAACGCGAAGAACCCGACGCAACCACCTGTAATCGTTTCGAAATGAGCAATCTTATAACGCCCGCGATTACCGGTTTCGCAACCGGGTTTTCCCTGATCCTTGCAATCGGCGCGCAAAATGCCTTTGTGCTGCGACAGGGGCTGTTGCGCCAGCATGTCTTCTGGCTGTGCCTGTTCTGTGCAACCTCGGACGCGCTGTTGATTGCTGCCGGTGTGCTGGGCTTCGGCGCGCTGGTCGAGGCATGGCCGCGCCTGCCCCTGATCATGGCCCTGGCCGGGGCCGGTTTTCTGATTGTCTATGGCGCAATGCGGTTCTGGGCCGCTGTCAAAGGCAGCTACGCGATGGAGATCGCGGGAAAATCCCGCTCACTGGGCGCCATCATCGCCATCGCGGCGGCGTTCACATGGGCCAATCCGCATGTCTATCTGGACACGCTGGGCCTGATCGGCGCGATCTCGACCTCGTTCGGCGACTGGGCGCAGCGCATCGCATTTGGCACGGGCGCCGTGACCGCCAGCTTCGTGTTCTTCTTTTCGCTGGGATACGGCGCGCGATTGCTGGCCCCGGTGATGCAGAAGCCCGGCGCGTGGCGGGTGCTTGACGCGGTGATTGGCTTGACGATGTGGGCGATTGCGGCCGGGCTGATCAAAGGCGTCTGGTCCGGATCAATCGGTTAACCAAACATCTCTTCCAGATCAACGGTGCCGCGCTGGTTCAGGTCGTCGCGATGCCGGCCCAGGAACGCCTCCGCCGCAGCCCGTCCGGCATCTTTCAACCGATGCAGCGTCACCGACGACGGCACCATCTTCGTCGCGATGCTGAGGTCGCGCATCAACTCATCGTCCGAAATCATGTGCACCAGCACATCGCGCATCTGGCCGGGCGACAATTGCCCCGCCGCGATCAGGCGTTTGACGAAACTGATCGCGCGAAGTTCGCGCAGAAGGGACGAGTTGAAGCTGATCTCGTTGATCCGGTTCTGAATGTCCGTGCCGTTACGCGGCACATCCTGCCGGAACAGCGGGTTGATGTTCACCACCACGATATCGGCGGGCAGCGCCGGATCGAACAGTGGAAACAGCGCCGGGTTCCCGGTATAACCCCCGTCCCAGAACGCCTCTTCGGTGCCGGTTTTCGGGTCTGTCATCTCGACCGCCTGGAACACCGTTGGCAAACAGGCCGAGGCAAGGATCGCGTCGGTGCTGATCTCATCCCCGCCGAACACCCGGATCTTGCCGGTGCGCACATTGGTGGCCGACACATGCAGACGCGGGCCGATATCGGCGCAGACCTTGTCGAAATCGAAACTGTCAACGATATCGCGCAGCGGGTTCTTGTAAAACGGTCCATAGGCATAGGGGCTGACCACCCGGCTGGCCATATCGGCCCAGATGAACATCGGCGAGGTTTGGAACGCCTGGCTGATCAACTCGTTATGCGGGGCAAACTGCGCGAACCACGAGGTCATGCGCAGGTCGTGCACCCCGGCCACCTTGTGCCATAACGCATCCAGATTGGCGCGGGCGGCATCGCGGTCCTGCCCCTTGCCATCCACCACCAGCCCGGCCTTCAGGGCCGCGCCGTTCAAGGCGCCTGCCGAGGTGCCCGAGATCCCGGCGATCTCGATCCCGTCATCGTCCAGCAGACGATCCAGCACACCCCAGGTAAAGGCCCCGTGGGCGCCCCCGCCCTGAAGCGCCAGGTTGATGCGTTTGGGTTGTGCCATGCGTGCCTACAGCGCCGTCCAGCCACCATCGACGGAAATGGTCGTGCCGGTGATCTGCGCCGCCGCGTCCGAACACAGGAAGGCTGCGGTGCCGCCCATCTGTTCGACCGTTGCGAACTCTTTCGACGGCTGGCGCGACAGCATGACGTTCTCGATCACTTCCTCACGGCTCATGCCATGGGTTTTCATCTGGTCGGGGATCTGCTTTTCGACGATGGGCGTCAGAACATAGCCCGGACAGATCGCGTTGGCCGTGATCGGATCGCGCGCGGTTTCCAATGCCACGGTCTTGGTCAGCCCCACAATCCCGTGCTTGGCCGCAATATAGGCTGATTTATAGGGCGAAGCAGTCAAGCCATGCGCCGAAGCGATGTTGATCACCCGCCCCCAGCCGGCCTTGCGCATCATCGGCAGCGCCGCCGCGAGGGTGTGGAAGGCCGAGGTCAGGTTGATCGCAATGATGGCGTCCCATTTCTCGGTCGGGAACTCGTCGATCGGGGCGACATGCTGAATACCGGCGTTGTTCACAAGGATATCGCATTGCCCGGCTTTTTCGATCAGCGCCCGGCATTGATCGGCCTTAGACATGTCCGCCTGAATATACCGGGCCGTCACACCGAATTCCTTCGCGATCTCAGCCGCCAGGGCGTGATCTTCGTCATTGTCGGTAAACGAGTTCAGAACCACATCCGCACCTGCGCGCGCCAACTCGCGGGCGATCCCCAACCCGATCCCCGAGTTCGATCCGGTGATGACGGCGGTCTTGCCGTCCAGCGATGTCGTGATGGCCATTGTGATCCCTCTCTGAAAGCTGTTGTTGCGTCGCAGCATAACCCAATGACTTTTGCGCGCCAGTGGTTTCCCCACCACGCGCATATGCCGTTGCAAGGTTGGTTTTGTGACAGCCACCCGCACCCGATTCTCTCGGATCGCCCATCATCAGGGCCAACCGGATTTCAGCCATAAAAAAAACGCCCGCACGAAGCGGGCGTTAAGTTATTGAGGCAGGTTTCATACAGGCAAGAAACCTATCGAGCAGTGACACCTTTATAAGCGGTCAGGCGCCGCGTTCCAAGCTAAAAGTTTGAAAAGACTATTTTACGCCTCTAGTGTTCCCTCGATTCAAACCACGGACGCGAAGGAAGAAGACGCGGATGAAATCAGCACTCAAACCAAAGTTTCGCAGGCTGGCCGGGGCGGTTTCGCTGTCAATCCTTGCCGTGCAAATCGGCCATGCCGAGCCGAAACATGGCATAGCTATGTATGGCGACCCCGTCCTGCCACCGGATTTTGTGTCCCTGCCCCATGTGAACGCTGACGCGCCCAAGGGCGGCAAGATCATTTTTGCCGAGGCAGGCAGCTATGATTCGCTGCATCCCGTGATCCGAAAAGGCAGCGCGCCATGGCAATTGCGCTTCATGCTGTTCGAAAGTCTGATGGGGCGCAGTTACGACGAGCCGTTCACGCTCTATGGCCTTTTGGCCGAATCGGTCGACACCGATGACGCGCGGACCTGGGTCGAATACACCCTGCGCGAAGGCACCACGTTCTCGGATGGAAGCCCGCTGACCATCGAAGACGTGATGTGGTCTTACGAGATGCTCGGCACGCTTGGCCATCCCCGCTATCACGGCGCATGGGACAAGGTCGAAACGATGGAGCAGACCGGCCCCCGCTCGGTCAGGTTCACCTTCAACACCGAAGATCGCGAACTGCCGCTGCTGCTTGGGATGCGTCCCATCCTGAAGAAAGCGCAGTGGGAGGGGAAGGATTTCGAAGCCTCGGGCATCGACGTGATCCCCATCGGCTCGTCGCCCTACGTGATCGGAGACTTTGAACCCGGCCGCTATCTGACCCTCAAGCGCAACCCGGATTACTGGGGCAAGGACGTGCCCTTCATGCAAGGCCAGGCCAATCTGGATGAAATCCGCTTCGACTATTACGGCGATGGCGATGTGACGTTTGAGGCCTTCAAGGCAGGCGAGGCCAACACCCACCGCGAAACCAACCTGCAAAAATGGACCACACAGTTCAATTTTCCCGCGGTTCAGTCGGGTGACATCGTGCTGTCGGACATTCCCCACCAGCGCCCCACCGGCATCATGGGCTATGTGATGAACACCCGCCGCCCGGCCTTTGCCGATATCCGCGTGCGGGACGCGATGATCCACGCCTTCAATTTCGAATTCATCAACCAAAGCCTTAATGCCGGGGCGAAGGAACGCATCCAGTCCTATTTCCACAACTCGGTTCTGGGCATGGAACCCGGTGCGCCCGCCGAAGGGTTGGTGCGTGACATGCTTATGAAATATGACGATCTGCCCGATGGCGCGCTTGAAGGCTATGCCCTGCCCGTGTCCGACGGGTCGGCCCGCAATCGTCAGGGCCTGCGCCGTGCCATGGCATTGATGGAAGAGGCGGGCTGGACCGTTCAGGACGGCGTGATGAAAAATGCCGATGGGCAACCCTTTACCTTCGAAATCGTGCTGAATACCGGGTCATCCGAGAACCGGCAGGAAATCGACATCTTCGCCGCCGCGCTTGAGCGGATGGGCATCACGCCCACCATCACCTCAATCGACAGCGCGCAATATACCGAACGCACAAACGCGTTCGATTTCGACATGGCCCATTACTGGCGCGGGCTGTCGCTGAGCCCCGGCAACGAACAGGCGCTTTACTGGGGATCGGAAAGTGCCGACAAGGAAGGCACCCGCAACTGGATGGGCGTCAAAAGCGCGGCCATCGACGGGCTGATCGACACGATGCTGAACGCCAGAAGCCAGGAGGAGTTTCGCGCCGCCACCAAGGCGCTGGACCGGGTCTTGACCGCTGGCCGCTATGTGATCCCGGTCGGCTATACCGACCTGTCCCACATCGCCCATGTGAAAGAGCTGAAATACCCTGAACGCGTGCCGATGTATGGCGACTATCTTGGCTTCCAGCCCGAGATCTGGTGGTGGGAGGAATAGGCTTGCCTCGTCCCTGCCCCCGCGCTACGGCACGGTAACACCGCGCGGTCAGACCGCGCGAAACAGGGACAAGGGATCGCCGGATGGGGCTTTTTGAACGGTATCTGTCGCTTTGGGTGGCACTGTGCATTCTGGCCGGCGTCGTGTTGGGCAACCTTGCGCCGGGCCTGTTTTCGCTGATCGCCGGGATCGAGATTGCGAAGGTCAACCTGGTCGTCGCGGTGCTGATCTGGGTCATGATCTATCCGATGATGGTGCAGGTCGATTTCGCCTCGATCCAGGATATCGGCAAACGGCCGAAGGGGCTTGTGCTGACGCTGGTGATCAACTGGCTGATCAAACCCTTCACCATGGCCGCGCTGGGCTGGCTGTTTTTCCGGGTGATCTTCGCCGGGCTGGTCGACCCGGATACGGCCAGCGAATACATCGCCGGGATGATCCTGCTGGGCGTCGCCCCCTGCACCGCGATGGTCTTCGTCTGGAGCCAGCTGACCAAGGGGGATCCGGCCTACACGCTGGTGCAGGTCAGCGTGAAT
>JAUHWP010000135.1 GCA_030424645.1 Alphaproteobacteria bacterium | reverse complement strand
GATCGCTTCGGCACGCATTTCCTATGGTGGTCGCGGGCAGATCAGCGACGTTCAGCAGCCCCGTTACGGCCAGCAGGTCACTGACATCATCTTGCCGTTCTGAAGGGGGTTGCCATGGGAAAGATCTTGCCAATCCTGCTGGCGCTGATCGGCCTGGCCGCTGGCGGAGGTGCCGGATATTTCCTGAAACCCGCGCCCGAGCCGGAGGTGGAACTGTCAAACCCCTGTGGGGATGCTGACGCCGACACTGCCAGCCACGAGGTGCCAAAAACGCCCGCTGAAGCGGATGTGGAAAGTGAATTTGTCAAGATAAACAATCAGTTCGTTATCCCCATCGTCAAAGAAGAGAAGGTGACGGCGCTTGTCGTGTTGTCACTGAGCCTGGATGTCACAACGGGCAGTCGAGAGACCGTTTACCTGCGTGAACCGAAATTGCGGGATGAGTTCTTGCAGGTGATGTTCAACCACGCAAACACAGGCGGCTTCGATGGTGTGTTCACCCAGACCAGCCGCCTGACCACCCTGCGCCGCGCCTTGCGCGAGGTTGCCACCAGCATATTGGGCGATGTCGTTCATGACGTGCTGGTCACGAATATCGTGCGGCAGGATCAGTAGCGTGCTGGATCAGCGCGTCAGAACCTTGTGGTGGCGAAGGGTGCAAGATCGAGCGCAGGGTTGGATCGCGTGACCAGATCGGCCACCAGTTCTGCGGTGCCCGCCGACTGGGTCAGGCCAAGATGTCCGTGACCAAAGGCATAGACGATCCGGTCATCCGCGCCGGACGGCCCGATGACGGGCAGGCTGTCGGGCAGCGACGGGCGATAACCCATCCATTGTGTTCCGCCCGTTACGTCCAGACCCGGCATGAAGGATTTGGCCTTTTGCACCAGGATATCCGCGCGGCGATAATTGGGCGGCAGGTCCAGCCCGCCAAGCTCGACCGCGCCGCCGATGCGCAACCCGGACCCGATCTTTGACATGACGAACCCATGTGCCGCGAAGGTCAGGTGGGTTTTCAGATCGACCGAGGCGCGGGTGAAGGTGGTGTTATAGCCACGTTCGGTTTCCAGCGGGATGGAATCCCCGATTTTCGCGGCCAGCTTGTGCGACCAGGCGCCCGCGCAGATCACCACTTGCCTGGCCCGCAACGGGGCCTGGTCCGTTGCAAGTTCGATATGATCGGTATGCAGCGTCAGATCGCGAATGTCCCATGTTTCGACCCGGCCCCCGCGGTCGGTATAGCTGCGGGCCAATGTCTGGGTCCATGTCAACGGGTCGGTGGTGTTGAACCAGCCGGGGGTGAACCCGGCATGGGTGAACTTTCGGCTCAGGCCCGGTTGAATGTCGGCAATGGCGTCGGGATGCTCCAGCATCTGCACCTTGATGCCAAGATCGGCCCGGCGGCGCCATTTCGGCTTGGCCTGCTCAAACGCCCGCGCACCTTCGTAAAGCTCCAACTGCCCTTCCCGGCGGATCAGGTCTGTATCGCCGAACCGGGACAGCTGTCGTTCGAACGCGGCTTCGCAATGCTGCATCAGGCGGGTCTGCGCCGTGACTGCGCGGTCATACCGGTCCGTCCAGCTGGCCCGCCAGAATTTCAGCATCCAGGGCGTGATCTTCAGGGCATAGGCTGGCGGAATCGACAAGGGCCCCAGCGGATCCAGCAGCCATTTCGGCGCGCGGCGCATGATGCCCGGTGTCGCAAGGGGTTCCACCTCGGAAAAGGCGAAGGCGCCCGCATTGCCGCGCGACGTTTCCGCCGCGATGCCCGTGCGATCGACCAGCACGGGTGTCCGGCCACGGGCCTGAAGCTCCAGCGCCGTGCTGACCCCGATAATTCCCGCGCCGATCACGACGACGTCGACAGGTTCGCTGGTCATGCTGATCCTCCAGAAAAGGGTGTGTTAGGCCAGGTTAGAGCCTTTTTTGCCCGGCAGTGTAGCGTGGTTGATACCATCTTTGAACGGGTCGTCATCGTTGAAGATCAGCGTGGCCTCGGAGGTGACGAAGGCCTGACCCTCTATGCTGGCCACGATCCCGCCAGACGGGTGGGCAACGTAAGAGCAGGCATAGGTGCTGCCAATCACGCTTTCCTGTGTCCACATGGCACCTTCCGCCAGCTTGCCATCTGCGGCAAGGCAGGCCAGCTTGGCTGAACAGCCCGTGCCGCAGGGCGATCGGTCATAGGCCCCGCCGGGGCAGAGCACAAAGTTCCGGCCTTGCGCCGCGCTGGACGCGGCTGGGCCGAGAAGCTCGATGTGATCAATTTCGGCCCCTTCCGCCCCGGTGATGCCGTCGCGCTGCAACGCCGCCCGGATGCGTTTTGCGGCGTCGGTCAGGGCCGGGATGTGGTTCGCCGTCAGGTCGATCTGATCGAAATCGGTCAGAAAGAACCAGTTTCCGCCCCAGGCAACATCACCCGTAACAGGGCCGATGCCATCCACATCGACCGTGATGCCAGCCTGCAAGCGATAGCTTTCGACATTGGTGACACGCACGGTGTTCTTGTCCAGCAACCGGGCGGTGACGACGCCGACGGGGGTTTCGACCCGATGGCTGCCGGGGGTCAGCCGCCCAAGATGTGCCAGTGTTGCGGTCAACCCGATGGTGGCATGACCGCACATGCCCAGATTGCCGACCGTATTGAAATAGATCACGCCGGCCACACAGGTCGGATCGGTTGGCGGCACCAGAAGGGCGCCGACCATGGCATCATGTCCGCGTGGCTCGGCCAGGGTCGCGGTGTAAATCCAGCCATGATCATCCCGCAGGCGCCGGGCGCGGTCGGCAAGGCTGCCGGTGCCCAGGTCCGGCCCGCCTTCAAGAATGACGCGCGTGGGCTCGCCTTCGGTATGGCTGTCGATCACGCGCATTCGGAAACGATGCCGCCCTGTTTCGACCATGTTTCATACCAGTTGCGGAACAGGTGGAACTGGCTTTCGGCATAGTTGCGCTGCGCATCGGTCAGGGTGTCGGTTTCGTTGAAATGTGTGCGATAGGCATCATCGCCGGTCATCACCATCAGATGCTTGTAGTAAAGCACCAGGTCGGGCCCTTCATCGAAGCTGGACAGGACGGCCAGCGCGTTCTCAAGCTCTTGCGCCTTCACGCGTGCGTCGGGGTTTCCGGCGGCGGCTTTCTTGCTCAGGGCGACAAGGTGCAATACCTCGCGCGGCAATACGTTGCCGATGCCGGTGATTGCTCCGGTCGCGCCGCAATTCACATAGCCATGGAACACCGTGGTATCGACACCGATCATCAGCGTGACGTTTTCGCCCTTCGAGGTGATGTTCTCGGCGGCATAGCGCAGGTCGTCCGCGCCGCCGAATTCCTTGAAGCCGATCAGGTTCGGGTGCTCGGAGCGCAAGGCAAAGAACAGGTCGGCACGGGTCGCAAAGCCGTAATAGGGACTGTTATAGATCACGGCGGGCAGGTCGGGCGCGGCCGACAGGATCGCCGCGAAATGGTGCCGTTGGGCGGCCAGCGAGGATCCGCGCGACAGCACGCGCGGGATCACCATAAGACCCTTTGCGCCAACCTTTTGCGCATGGGCGGCGTGGGCCACGGCCGATCTGGTGTTCACCGCCCCGGTGCCGACAATGACCGGGATGCCCGCTGCGGTCAGGCGGGCGACACCCTCCATCCGTTCGTCATCCGTCAGCAACGGCCAGTCGCCCATCGAGCCGCAATAGACAACCGCCGACATGCCCGCGGCGATCAGTTCCAACCCTTTTGCCACCAGCGCGTCGTAATCCGGTGTGCGATCCGGCGTGCACGGGGTCATCAGGGCGGGAATGCAGCCGGTAAAGATGTCGGTGTTCATCGGGGTCTCCTGCAAATAGGTGCAATATGATGGTTTCCTCTTATTGCAAATTGGATCCAATATGCAATAATAATTTGAACACTTCAGAGCGCGGTCGCCCCATGTCAGGCTGCGCGCGGCAAGGAGGCCTTTGATGCAGCTGAAATCCGTCGATATTTCCAAGACCGCGTCCGCCGCGACGATCATTTTCGAAGCGCTGAAGAAAGCGATCATCGAAGGCGAGATCGAGGAAGGTGCACCCTTGCGGCAGGATGAAATTGCCAAGGCGTTCAACACGTCGCGGATCCCGGTGCGCGAAGCGATCCTGCGGCTTGAGGAACACGGGCTGGTGCGCTCGCAGCGCTATAAGGGGGCGGTCGTATCGTCCCTGTCGTCGGCAGAAGCGTCCGAGATTTTCGACTTTCGCGCTGTGTTAGAGCCATATGTCATTCGTCACGCCGTGCCAAGGATGACGCCGGAAATCCTGTCGCAGGCGCGCAGCTTCTGCGAGGCCTTCCACAAGGAAACAGACCCGATGAAATGGGGTGATCTGAACCGGCAGTTTCACGCGACGCTTTATAACGCCAGCGGCCTGACCTATCATCTGGAAGCCATCGAGGGCGCGTTGAACCGGATCGACCGCTATCTGCGCGCCCAGCTTGTGCTGAGCGAGGGGATGTCGCGCGCGAATGACGAACATGTGCAGATTCAGGACGCGTGCGAACGGGGTGACGCGGACGCGGCTGCCGACCTGACACGGGCGCACATTCTTGGGGCACGTGAAAGCCTGATCCTGCATTTGTCGTCGATTACGGGCTGACCTGTTTTTCCCCGATATGGGTGGTCAGCGTGCCCAGCCCTTCGATCTCGGCCACGCAGGTATCGCCCGGCACCAGCGGGCCGACTCCTTCCGGCGTTCCGGTGAAAATCAGGTCGCCGGGGGCAAGCGCAATCAGCGACGACAAATAGGCGATCACATCCGCGACGGGCCAGATCAGGTCCGACAGGTCCGACGATTGGCGTGGCTCGTCGTTCACGGTCAGCCTGATGACCCCGCTGGTGGGATGGCCCGTGTCCGACACCGGGTGAAGGGGGCCGCAAGGGGCCGATTGATCGAAACCCTTGGCCATGTCCCAAGGCTGTCCGACCTTCTTGGCGGCGGCCTGGATATCGCGTCGGGTCAGGTCATTGCCAATGGCATATCCCCAGACATGATCAAGCGCTGCATCGCGCGGAATGTTCGTGCCGCCGATGCCGATGGCGACCACAAGTTCGGCCTCGTGATGCAGGTTCCCGGTTCCCGGTGGGTAGGGCACCGTTGCCCCGTCGGCGACCAGCGCATCTGCGGGCTTGGAAAAGAAGAAGGGGGGTTCCTGATCCGGGTTCGATCCCATTTCACGGGCATGGGCGGCATAGTTCTGGCCGACGCAATAGATACGGCGCACCGGAAAGCGGTCGTCGGACCCGGCGATGGGCAGGAAAGGTTGTGCGGGGCAAGGGATGGCCCAGGTCATGTCAAAAATACCTCTGCTTTCATGGTGTCGGGAATCGGGGCGCCCAGGCGCGACAGGATGGTGGGGGCAATTTGCAACTGGCAAAGCCGGTCGTCGAAATCCGGGCCGGTGGCGGGGCCGAAGTAATACAGCGCCGCATCCTGTTGCAAATCCTCGCGCCCGCCATGATGGCCGCGGTCGGTCTGCCCGTGATCGGCGGTCACGATGATCTCGTACCCATCCGCCCGCCATCGGTCGATGAACGGGGCAAGCTGTTCGTCCGCCTGAAAGCAGGCGTGATCCATCTCGCGGCAGTCATGCCCGAACCGATGCCCCATGCTGTCCAGGGTGCAGGTATGCAGGATGCCGTAATGCAGCCCGAACCGTTCGCACAGCATGGTCAGCGTTGCGAACAGGTCCACGTCCGCAGGCGTGGTCTGGTTGATCAGCCCGTATCCGGTCATGGTATGAAATCGACCGTGATTGATCGTCGGGCTGTCGGGTTCGTCATATTCGATATCACGCACCAGATCGAACGGTGCGCGGTTAAAGAATTCGGACCAGAAACTGTGGGTCACGGCCCCGGTGACGCCACCAGCCTTGCGCACCTGGCTGAAAATGTCGGGTTGGGTCAGGCGGAACACGTTGTTGTTGCCCGTGCAGCCATGGTGCTGCGGTGTCACGCCCGTATGGATCGACGCATAGCAACTGGCCGATGTCGACGGCAGGACCGAGCGGATTTTCCAGCGCTGCGCATCGCCACTGTCCACCCAACCTTCAAGGTTGCCGAACAGCCGCCGCCAGTTTCGCCAGGGCACGCCGTCAAGGATGATCAAAAGCAGCTTACGGTCCATCACAGCTTTCCCGATCACAACCCGCCGTCAGTTTCCGGCGCTTTCCATCTTGCGGTGTTGCACCACCTGTTCCAACCAACCGATCTGCATCTCGGGCACCGAGCTGAGCAGAAGATCGGTATAGTCGTCGAAGGGCGGCGACAGGACCTCGGCCTTGGTGCCATAGCGCACGACGCGGCCCTGATACATTACCGCGATACTGTCTGCGATGGCGCGCACCGTGGCCAGATCGTGCGTGATGAACAGATAGGCGACATGCTCGCGTTTCTGAAGGTTGTCCAGCAGGCGAAGAATATCCTCGGCGACCAGCGGGTCCAATGCCGATGTCACCTCGTCACAGATGATGACCTTGGGTTTGGCGGCCAGGGCGCGGGCGATGCAGACACGCTGTTTCTGCCCGCCCGAAAGCTCGGCGGGATAGCGGTCTTTGAACTCCGCCCCAAGCTCGATGTCATTCAGAAGCTCTTCGATGCGCTCGCGCTTCTTTGCGCCGCGCATTCCGAAATAGAACTCCAGCGGGCGGCCGATGATGGTGCCGACGGTCTGGCGCGGGTTCATCGCCACATCGGCCATCTGATAGATCATCTGGATCTCGCGCAGATCGTCGCGCGACCGGCCCGCAAGGTCCACGGACAGCGGGCGGCCATCGAAGACGATCTGCCCCTCGCGCGCGGGCAGAAGCCCGGTCATCACGCGGGCGGTGGTCGATTTTCCCGACCCGCTTTCCCCAACGACGGCAAGGGTTTGGCCTGCGTGCATTTCCATCGACACGTCATGCAGCACGTCGAAATTGGTGCCACGATATCGTGCGGTGACATGTTCGATCGTCAGCACCGGGTTGTCGGTCGGGGGTTTGCCCTCATGGATACGGGACCGCACCGAGACCAGATCGCGGGTGTATTCTTCGCGCGGGGCGTTGATGATCTGGTCGACCGTGCCATGTTCGACCATGTCGCCCATGCGCAGCACCATGATTTCGTCCGACACCTGCGCCACAACCGCCAGATCATGCGTGATATACAGCGCGGCAACCCCGGTTTCCCGGATCGCCTCCTTGATCGCCATCAGCACGTCGATCTGCGTGGTCACGTCCAATGCGGTCGTCGGTTCGTCAAACACCACCAGATCCGGTTCGGGGCACAAGGCCAGCGCCGTCATGCAGCGCTGCAACTGTCCACCCGACACCTGGTGCGGATAGCGGTTGCCGATTTTCTCGGGGTCGGGCAGGCCAAGCTTGGTGAACAGTTCGACCGCGCGGGCTTCGGCCTC
>JAUHWP010000013.1 GCA_030424645.1 Alphaproteobacteria bacterium | reverse complement strand
TCCGACACGTACTGCATCGCCTTGACGTAGTAGGTCTGCAGCGAGTCGTAGGTGTCGATGTTATAGGTGTGCTCGCCGACGATCGCGCCGATGACGTGGATCGGGTCGATGCCGTAGATTCCGGCAACCCGCTTGATCTCGGCGATCAGCTTCGGGTTGCCCTTCAGAAGGTTGTAGACCTTGTCATACTTGGTCTTGAACGATCCGCCGCCCATCGCCGTCAGGGCGCGGGACCCCTTGTCGACGCGGGGCTGCCTCTCGAACTGGTTGCCGGGAGGAACCACGATGACATCGGCGGCTGCCACCGGCGCCGGCAGCGAACCGGTCAGGACGACGGCAAGCGCGGCCGCGGTCGCAACGAAAAAGCGCCTGAAAGAATTCATCGACGAAGCCCAGTTCCTTGAACCCGGACAGGTCTGGCAACTGGCGCGCGTGGTCGATGATCTGGGCGTGCCGGTCATGTGCTATGGGTTGCGCGTGGATTTTCAGGGCAAGCTGTTTCCCGGTTCTGCTGCTTTGTTGGCGCTGGCTGATGAAATGCGCGAGGTCCGCACGATCTGCCATTGTGGCAAGAAGGCCACCATGGTTGTGCGTCAGGACGGGGAAGGCAATGTGCTGACCGCTGGCGATCAGGTCCAGATCGGCGGGAACGAAACATATGTTTCGCTCTGCCGCCGACATTGGCGCGAAGCGGTGGGTGACACAGGGGGCGACGCCTCGATCACACCGGGCTGACCAGCGGTTTGCCTGCCGCGAAGGCTTCCAGATTGTCCACCGCCAGCATTCCCATTGCGGTCCGAACCTCTAGCGTCGCTGTGCCCAGATGGGGCAGCAAGGTCACGTTTTCCCGCGCGATCAGGGCGTCAGGCACCTTGGGTTCAAACTCGTACACATCCAGACCCGCACCAGCGATCTGACCGGCGTCGAGTGCCGCGATCAGGGCGGCTTCGTCCACGATCTCGCCGCGTGCAATGTTGATCAGAATGGCGTGGCCGCGCATGGCGGCGAAGGTCTCGGCGCCGATCAGGTGCCGGGTGTCCGCACCACCGGGCACCGCGATCACCAGGATGTCGCAGGCGCCTGCCACGTCCTGAAGGCTGTCCCGCTGACGCGCCGGGAAGGGCAGCGATTTCGGGGATCGGTTGAAGAACACCACATCCATGCCGAACCCATGGTGGGAACGGGCCGCGATGGCTTCACCGATACGGCCCATGCCGATAATGCCGACGGTTTTGCCGGTAACGTGCAGCCCCAGCATCTGCGTCGGGTGCCAGCCGTCCCAACGACCCGCCCGCACCATGCGTTCGCCTTCGCCCGCCCGCCGTGCGGTCATCAGGATCAAGGTCATCGCGGTGTCGGCGGTCGCGTCCGTCACAGCGCCCGGTGTGTTGGATACAGCGATCCCATGGGCGCGGGCGGCGTCCACGTCGATATGGTTATAGCCGACGCCGAAATTCGCCAGCAGCTTGGCGCGGATATCGCCCGCTGCGTCAAACACGTCGGCAGAATAGAGATCGCCAAGCGTCGGCAGCACCAGATCGTAGTCGCGCAGGCTGGCCACCATCTCATCGCGCGACATCGAGGTGGTTTGGGTGCGCAATGTCACATCGAACCCCTTGCGGGCGCGGTCGATCACAGCGTCGGGCAAGGGGCGCGAGATAAACAGCTTCATCAATACATCCTTGCACCGTTGGGCACGGATTTGTCGGGGGTCAGCAGCACGACCTCTTCATTCTCGTCGGGCACACCAAGGACCAGAACCTCGCTCATCAGCGGGCCGATCTGGCGTGGGGGGAAGTTGACGACCGCCAGTACCTCTTTGCCCACCAGTGTTTCCGGGTCGTAATGCACGGTGATCTGCGCCGAGCTTTTCTTTTCGCCCAGCTCTGCCCCGAAATCGACCCATAGCTTGATGGCGGGTTTGCGGGCTTCGGGAAAGGGTTCGGCGCGGGTGATCGTGCCTTTGCGAATATCCACTTTCAGAAAATCATCAAAACTCAGATCACCCATTGGCAAGCTCCTTGGATCGGTTGGCGGCGGCGGCGACAGCGCGGGTCAAAAGCGCCGGGAAGCCGTCGGTTTCATTCATCAATACCTCAAGCGCGGCGGCGGTTGTGCCGCCGGGGCTGGTGACGTTCCTGCGCAGTTGCGCCGGATCATCGTCTGCCTGTTCGGCCAATGCACCCGCCCCGCCAACGGTGGCCTTGGCCAGCTGCATCGACAATTCCGGCGACAGACCTTGCGCGGCACCAGCCGCCGCCAGCGTTTCGATCAGGTGAAAGACATAGGCTGGACCGGACCCCGACACGGCGGTCACGGCATCCATCTGGTGTTCGCCGTCAAGCCGGACCACTTGCCCAACAGCGGACAACAGTGCTTCGGCCATGCCCAGATGCGCGTCGGTGGCGTGGTTATTGCCACAAATCGCGGTGATCCCGCGCCCGATCGCGGCGGGGGTGTTGGGCATAGCGCGAATGAGGGGGGTCTGGTCACCCAGCATCGCCTCATACGTTGCGATGGGCGTGCCGGCGGCGACCGATAGAAACAGCGTATCGCCGTTCCCGAACCCCGCGAGGGTCGGCAGCGCATCGGTCATCATCTGCGGTTTCACGGCAACCAGAACGATGGCCGGATGGGCCGGCAGGCCGGTGTTCACGTTCACACCCGTTCCCGAAAGCCAATCCGATGGATGGGGATCGTTCACCCAGACCGACCCGGCGGGCAGCCCCTGCGCCAGCCAGCCCTCCAGCATTGCCGACCCCATCTTGCCACAGCCCAGAAGCACCAGTCCGCGCGCCTCGAGCGTTTTCATGTCCCCAGCCTTCATGATGGTTCCTCCGTTGTTGTAGCCATGGATAACGCGCGGGTCGGGCAGGGGGCCAGCAAAAAAGCCCGGCAGAGGCCGGGCCGTTCCAAAGGCGTGTTACGGGTTGGCTTCAGGCGCGGCCATATGCCTCGGCGATGGCGACCTGAAGCGCGTCTTCCACGCTGCGATCGGTCCAGCAGACCAGTTGGAAGGCGGGGTAAAACCGCTCGGACGTGGCCACGGCGCTTGCGATCAGCCGGTCAATCTGCTGCGGGCTGACGATTTGCCCACCGGTCAGCGCAAGCCCATAGCGATACACCATCAGGCGCTGTTCGTGCCAATAGGTGAACGCCCCGGTCCAGCACATGTCATTGGTGCGGTTCAGGGCGTCGAACAACCGTGGCAGGCTGTCGTCCGGCGGCTCCATCTCGAACGTGCAGATCAGGCGCAGCGTTTCGTCATAGGGCGACCATGCCAGGGTCAGCGAATAGGTTCGCCACTGTCCTTCGACCGCCATGGCGATCTGGTCATCCGCCACCCGGTCGAATTCCCACGCGTGGTGTTCTGCAATGCTTTCGACGATGTCGATCGGGTGAAGGTCGTCACTTTCGATAAACTGCTCGGTCGCGGACATGGTGTTGTCCTTCCATTCGTTTCAGTCTTCTGTCGCCTCGGGCAGATGGTCGGGATCAGACCAAAAGCGGCCACTAAGACTTGATGCCTGTACTAGGTTCGGCGTTCTCTGCGCCTTGCCCTTACTAGATATGGTGTCAGGTCACTGACTCCCTGTAAAGACAAACTTTCGCGTGTGAACGAGTTGTCCACAGAAAACATTTGTTTCTCCACAGCTTATCTGGGACTTGGGCGGAAGGCGGAACCGGGCCGGTTTTACCCGCGCTGCTTGACGTTACCCCCCGGAACCCCCAACTTGCCGCGAAAGATCACATGTCAGGAGACACAGGTGTCCAAACACACAGCCCCGTTTTCCCGGTTCGAGTGGCAGATTGCGTGGCGATACCTGCGGGCGCGACGCGCCGATGGGGGCGTCAGCACGATGACATGGATCAGCCTGATCGGCATCACGCTGGCGGTTGCCGCCCTGATCATCACCCTGGCCGTGCGCACCGGGTTCCGCGATGAATTCGTCGACACGATCCTTGGGGCCAACGCCCATGTCGAAGTGTTTGCCCAAAGCCATGTGAATGATGCCGGCCAGGTCGAAAACACGATCACCGATTACGACGGGTGGGCCACACGGATCGCCCAGGTGCCCGGCGTCTTGCGGGCGGCCCCCCTGATCAAGGGTCAGGTCATGGCCAATGCGGGTCAGAACAACGCCGGGGTCGAGGTGTTTGGCATCACCTATGACGACCTGCTGGCGATCCCGCGTGTGGCCAACCCTGAAAGTTTCGTGGGCGATATCACGGCGTTCGAGGACGGCATCGCCATCGGCTCGGGCGTGGCGGCGGAACTGGGCATCGGGCTGGGGGACAAGATCAAGATCACCTCGCCCAACGGGGTGAAAACCGCCTTTGGCACCAGCCCGCGGGTGAACGCCTATGATGTGACCTATATCTTCACCGCCGGGCGCTGGGACATCGACCGCACCCGCGTCTATCTGCCCTTTGCCGAGGCACAGAGCTTTTTCAACCGCGAAGGCACCGCCGACCAGATCGAGGTCATTGTCCAAGACCCGGAACGCGTGGACCGTTTGATCGAGGATATCCTGACCGCGACCGGGGAACCGTCATCCTATTGGACATGGCGCGACCGCTCGGGCGCGTTCCTGCGGGCGCTGGATATGGAAGATAACGTGATGTTCATCATCCTGTCCGTGCTGGTGCTGATCGCGTCGATGAACATCACATCCGGCCTGATCATGCTGGTGAAGAACAAGGGGCGCGATATCGGCATCCTGCGCACCATGGGCCTGACCGAAGGGTCGATCTTGCGCGTGTTCTTCCTGTGCGGGTCGTTGACGGGGATTGTCGGCACCATCGCAGGCGTTATCCTTGGCTGCCTGTTTGCCATCAACATCGACGCCATCTTCTCGGTGGTGGATTACTTTGCCGGGGGCGGGGTGTGGGATCCGTCGATCCGGGGCATCTATCGCCTGCCCGCCAAGCTGGAGTTCTGGGACGTGGCCTCGGCCGTTGGCCTGTCGCTGACCCTGTCCTTTCTTGTCACCCTGTTTCCGGCGCGCAAAGCGGCCCGGATGAACCCGGTCGAGGCGCTGCGCTATGAATAACCCCGTTCTGCACCTGTCGGGCATCGAAAAGACCTATAACGAAGGCACACCCGGCGAAATCCGCGTGCTGCGTGGTGCCGACCTTCAGATCGCGCGGGGCGAGGTCGTGGCGCTGGTCGCGCCCTCGGGGTCCGGCAAATCGACGCTTCTGCACATCGCGGGCCTTCTGGACACCGCCGATGCGGGGCAGGTGGCGATCAACGGGCAGGACATGGGCGCGCTGTCGGACCGCAGACGCACTGCCGCCCGCCGGAACGAGGTGGGGTTCATCTATCAGTTCCACCACCTGCTGCCGGAGTTCACCGCGCTGGAAAACATCGTCCTGCCGCAACTGGCCAACGGGATTGGCGACAAACCGGCCCGCGACCACGCGATGGAGCTGATGGCGCGGGTGGGCGTCGATGTCCGCGCGACCCACCGGCCTGCGGAATTGTCGGGCGGCGAACAGCAACGTGTTGCCTTCTGCCGGGCGCTGGCCAACCGTCCCGCGCTTTTGCTGGCGGACGAACCCACCGGCAATCTTGACCCGGACACCGCCGACACGGTCTTTGCCGCGCTGATGGAACTGGTGCGCGACACCGGCCTGTCGGCCCTGATCGCCACCCATAACCTTGAGCTTGCCGGGCGGATGGATCGAACGCTCAGGCTGGATGCGGGCGTGATCGTGCAAGGCGCGGGCGCGTAAGCGCAAATCGCCGCCGCCCCGCCACCTTCCGGTTGAACGCAGACCCGCGCGTGATACTCTGTTCCCGACCCCCAAACGCAAGCGAGGTTCCATGCTGCGCACCGCCCTGATCATCCCCGCCCTGACCCTGACCCTGACCCTTGCCGCGTGCGAGCAGGACGGGATTTTCCCGGCCAGGTCCAACCAGATCGACGTGACGGACGAGACCGGCGCGCAGATCTTTGCCGAGAATTGCGCCCTGTGCCATGGGGCAGACGCCAAGGGCGGCGCGATGGCCGACGCCCCCGACCTGACCACCCTGACCGCCCGCCACGGCGGCAAGTTCCCCGCGCGATACGTCATGTCCACCATCGACGGCTATGCCCAAGGCACCCACCGCGGCCCGATGCCCGAGTTTGGCGCCTATCTGGAAAGCGAAATGGAGGTCTGGGTGGACGAAAAAGGCGTGCAAACGCCGACGCCGGGGGCATTGGTAAGGCTGGCGGAGTATTTGGAGAGCGTGCAGGGGTAGGACCTGACGCCACCCCTTCGCCCGGTCGATAGACCGGGCAGCGCCCGACCCTCCCCACGGGAGGGCGCTTTTGCGACGTATAAAAATGCTGAGCCGGTGCGGTGGTTGTGAGCGGGTGCCTCACGAGAAGGAAGTGAGCGCCCACCCAGGGTCGGGCGCTGCCCTCTCCACTTGGACGGGGTTTAACTATAGGGCTTGCGACGCCAGTTTTCTGCGCGACGGTTTTGTCCTCGGTAAGCAAGTATGATCGTTACCGCTAAGGTAGCGAAAAGGCTAAGAACCAGTAAGGCAATCGCAGCGGTTCCGCTAACACCTACAAACTCAGATAATAAAATTATGCTGCCGATAATTGAAGACCACGCCAGCACAAGTAGCAATAACTCCAACCACAATCCGAATCCCACAAAATATGCGATAGTGAAAAGTAGTGCCCAGAGCCACGTTAGTTTGGTGGGTCCAAATGGGTTATCCATAGTTATTCCTCGAGAAGTTACCCCTCAAACATCCAACTCCTCCACGAACTTCGCGTTCTCCTGAATATACTGGAACCGAAGCTCGGGTTTTTTGCCCATCAACTGCTCGACCAACGCTGCCGTTTCACCCGGTTCGTCCTCGTCAATCGTGACGCGGATGAGCGTTCGTGAGGCCGGGTCCATCGTGGTTTCTTTCAGGTCTTTCGCGTCCATCTCGCCCAGACCCTTGAAGCGGCTGACGTCGATCTTGCCTTTGCCGCCCAGCCCCTTCTCAAGCCACGCGTCGCGTTCGGCCTCGTCGATGCAGTAAACCCGTTTGGCGCCTTGGGTCAGGCGAAACAGCGGCGGGCAGGCCAGATAAAGGTGGCCTGCGTCGATCATCGGGCGCATCTGGGTGAAGAAGAACGTCATCAGAAGCGACGCGATATGCGCGCCGTCCACGTCGGCGTCGGTCATGATGATGACCTTGTCATAGCGCAGGTCATCGACGTTGAACTTGGTGCCAAGGCCGACCCCCAGCGCCTGTGTCAGGTCGCTGATTTCCGCATTGGTGCCCAGTTTCGAGGACGCCGCCCCCAACACGTTCAGGATCTTGCCGCGCAGGGGCAGCAGCGCCTGCGTCTTGCGATCCCGCGCCATCTTGGCCGAGCCGCCGGCGCTGTCGCCCTCGACAATGAACAACTCGGTCCCTTCGCGGTTGGTGGCGGAGCAATCGACCAGCTTGCCAGGCAGGCGCAGCTTCTTGGTGGCGGTCTTGCGGGCGGTTTCCTTTTCCTGCTTGCGGCGCAGGCGTTCTTCGGCCCGAAGCACAAGGAAATCAAGGATCGCGCCAGCGGATTTCGTGTCTGCCGCAAGCCAGTTGTCGAAATGGTCGCGCACCGATTGTTCGACCATCTTGTTCGCACTTTCGGTCGACAGCCGGTCCTTGGTTTGCCCGACGAAAGACGGATCGGCGATGAAGCAGGACACCAGCGCGCAACCGCCCGTCATCAGGTCGTCGCGGGTGATATTGGCGGCCTTCTTGTTGCCCACCAGCTCGCCATACGCCTTGATGCCTTTCAGGATCGCGGCCCAGAAACCGGTGACATGGGTGCCGCCCTCGGGCGTCGGCACGGTGTTACAATAGGACTGGATGTAGCCGTCACGCGACGGCGTCCAGTTGATCGCCCATTCGACATAACCGGGTTCGTTGAAGCGTTCGCGGAACTGAACCTTTCCGGCGAAGGGTTGATCGGCATAGACCGACGCGCCGCCCAGCGTTTCCTTCAGGTAATCGGACAGGCCGCCGGGAAAGTGGAATGTGGCCTCTGCCGGGGTTTCGCCGTCGTCGATATGCGACTTCCAGCGAATTTCGACGCCCGAGAACAGGTAAGCCTTGGACCGCACCATGGTGAACAGCCGCTTTGGTTTGAACCGGTGATGGCCGAAAATCTCTTCATCCGCGTGAAAGGTCACGTCGGTGCCGCGCCGGTTGGGGGCAGCGCCGATCTTTTCGACCGGGCCAAGCGGGATGCCGCGTGAGAAGCGTTGTTCAAACAGCTCCTTGTTCTTGGCGACCTGCACCACCATCGAATCCGACAGGGCGTTCACCACGGATGAGCCGACCCCATGCAGACCACCGGAGGTCTGATAGGCCTTGCCGGAAAACTTGCCGCCCGCGTGCAGGGTGCACAAGATGACCTCCAGCGCCGATTTGTCGGGGAACTTGGGGTGCGGATCAATCGGGATGCCGCGCCCGTTGTCGCGGATGGTGACGGCGTAATCGGCGTGCAGCTCAACCTCGATCCGGTTGGCGTGGCCCGCAACGGCTTCGTCCATCGAGTTATCAAGGATTTCCGCCACCATGTGGTGCAGCGCGCGTTCGTCGGTGCCGCCGATATACATGCCGGGCCGCTGGCGAACAGGCTCCAACCCCTCCAGCACCTCGATCGAGGATGCGTCATAGGTATCGTGGCCCTGATCAGCCAAAAGATCGTTGCTCATAGATTTTTTGCCCTGCATGCTGCTTTGCTTTGCGATTTGGTGTAGTATGACAGAGCGACCCGACCGGGAAAAGGGCGGGTATGCGCCTTGATTGTATTAAAAGACCTTTTTTTGCTAAGTTATTTTGAAGGACCTGATCGTGACGGAACAGATGAATATCAAAGGTATCGCGCCTGTCGACATCGACCCCGATGGGCACCTTAACCCACCGGATTGGCCCCAGTTTCGCGAGCAGATGCACGATTTTCTTGATCGCTGCCTTGATCGGATGTGTGCTGCCGAAAGTCACCCATGGCAGGTGCCGCCCGATGACCTGTCTGAAACCTACGCCATCGGGCAGGGCGGCGATCTGGTCGCGCGCCTGACCGAACAGGTGATGCCTTATCACAGTGGCAACACCCATCCGCAGTTCTGGGGCTGGGTTCAGGGCAGCGGTTTGCCGTCCGACCTGATGGCGGGGCTTGCCGGGGCGGTCATGAATTCGAATGTCGGCGGGCGCCATCATGGGGCCAACGCGATGGAATGGGCGGTTATCGACTGGGCGCGGCGCAAGATGGGCATGGGCCCCGAGGCAAGCGGTGTGCTGGTCACCGGAACATCGCAGGCCACGGTGCTGTCGTTGCAGGCGGCAAAGGTCCGTGCCATTCCGAACCTGCGGGCCGAGGGGTCGCAAGCGAAGCTGACGGTCTATGCCGGAAACGGCGTGCACAACGCCACGCGCAAAGCGGTCGAGTTGCTGGGCCTTGGCCACAATGCGCTGCGCCTGATCCCGACGGATCATGGCAAGATGGATGTTCTGGCGCTGTCGCAGCAAATCGCACAGGACCGCGCCGACGGCTTTCTGCCCCTGGCAATCGTCGGAACGGCCGGGTCCGTGGATGTCGGCAGTTTCGATGACCTGAACGCCCTGGCCGATGTCGCGAAAGCGCAGGATATCTGGCTGCATGTCGACGGCGCTTTTGGGGCGTGGACGCGGCTGGCGGATGATCCCTGGCGCAGTCTGAGCGACGGGATCGAGCGGGCCGACAGCATTGCGATGGATTTCCACAAATGGATGTATGTCGGGTATGATTGCGGCCTGGCCCTGATCGCGAACGAGGCCGATCACCGCGCCGCTTTCGCCGTGCGCCCCCCCTATCTGGAAGGGTTCGAAAGCGGGTTGTCGGGCGGCGACCGCTGGTTCTGCGACTATGGCATCGACCTGTCACGGGGCAACCGGGCGCTGAAGGTCTGGTGCGCGCTGGAAATGTTCGGGGAAGAGGCGTTTTCGGCCTCGATCACGCGCAACTGTGAACAGGCGGCGTTGCTGGCGGATCTGGTCGAGGCGCATGGGATGGCGCTGGTCGCGCCGGTCGTGTCGAATATCTGCGTCTTCACGGCCAGCCCCGACCTGCCCGCGCAGGAGCAATCCGCCCAGAACAGTCAGATCGCCATCAAGCTGCAACTCGACCGCAGGGCGGTCTTTTCAACGACCCATGTGAACGGGATCACCTGTTTGCGGGCGGCGTTTACCAATCACCGGACGCGTGACCGCCACATCCATGCGGCGGTTCAGGATGTGAAGGCGCTGGCTGAAAGCGGGTCTTTGACCTGAAGCCGCACGCAGGTGGCAGGCGAAAGGGCATAGCGTGAAGCATACCCTTTCCGCCTGTGTCTGCCGTGCTTGGCGGTCTTAGCCGTAAAGCGCAGGCTCGCCCATCCGCTGGTGAATTGCGTTGGCAGTTCGGGCGTCGATGCCCAGGGCCTGGCCCAGTTCATGCAGGTATTTCGCCTCGGCCTGACTGTCGAGGTCCAGACCGACCAGCGACATCGCATAGACCTGGGCTTCCATCCCGCGTGGCACGTCGCGGACCAGCCCCTCGACGCTGACCGGGCGGCGGAAGGCGTCGTTTACCACGTCAACCTCGTCTTGGGTCATGTCCCCCATATGCTCGATCAGCGCCTTTTTTTCGGCGTCGTCGACGCGGCCGTCACATTTGGCGGCCTGGACGATGGCGCGCAGCAGCACGGCAGCCTGATCTTCCTGTTCCTGTGTCGGGGTGGCCTGCGGTGCGCCACCATGCTGGAACGCGTCGTTCAGCATGTCACCCAGTGAACCCGGTGCAGGGGCTGCGGGGCCCGCCCCTTGGGCGCCGCCGCCTGACAGGCTTTCCAGCAAGCCCCCCAGGCCGCCCTGTGCAGCACCGCCTGCCCGTGAGCCACCCAACATGCCGCCCAACATGTCCATCAGATCACCCCCCGGATTGGCGGGTTGCCGACCTGATTGTTGCGCCCCGCCGCCAGCCTGCAGGATGTTTCCGAGCATATCGGACAACCCGCCACCCGAGCTTTGGGCGGTCGTTGGCGCCCCGCCGGACAGGCCGCCCAACAAATCGCCCAGACCACCACCGGGGGAATGATCGCTGCCAAATATGCTGCCGCTGCCCGGATCGGATGCGGGGCGTTGGCGCGCGCCACCCCGGCCCATGCTTGACACCCCCTTGGCGATGGCAGCGCCAAGGGCAATTTTCGCCAGCGTTCCTACAAGACTCATATCAATACCTCCCAGATGAAATCTGGGTCGAGGTTAGGCGAATACCCGCGATAGGATAAGGGGAAACACGGAGTGCGTGCGTCAGAAACCTGCCCGGATGGATCTGCCAGAGGTCCGCGGGCACGTGATCTGCACCTCAGGCAAACGGATCTTCGGGGTAAGAGACCCCCGCCAGATACAGCCCGTCCGGGGGGCACACGGGGCCACAGGCCGCCCGGTCGCGCGCGGCAAGGGCGCGGCTGACATCATCGGGCGTCCAGGCCCCCGCGCCCACCCGTTCCAGCGTTCCAACGAAGCTGCGCACCTGATTGTGCAGGAATGATCGGGCGCGGACGTGAAAGCGGTATTCGGTGCCGTTCGGGATTGCGATCTCCTCGACCCGAAATTCGTCCAGCGTCTTGACGGGGCTGTCGGCCTGACAGATCGACGACCGGAAAGTTGTAAAATCATGGCGCCCCAACAAGCGGTCTGCCCCGGCCTGCATGGCCTTTGCATCCAGCTTGTGCTTGATGTGCCATACCAGACCCCGATCGTGGGTCAGGGGCGCGCGGCGGCTGATCATACGGAACAGATACCGCCGCTCAAGCGCCGAGAAGCGGGCATGAAAGTCGTCGGCCACCTGTGCGCAGCCGACAATCGCGACCCGTTGATCCTTCAGATGATAATTCAGCGCCTCGGACAGGCGAAACGGTTCCCACGCCTTGATCAGATCGCAATGGGCCACCTGTGCCAGCCCGTGCACGCCTGCATCGGTTCGCCCCGCCGCTGCGATGGTGTGATCGCCCGGTTCAAGCCTGGCCAATGCAGACTCAACCGCGCCTTGCACCGAAGGATGCTCTTTCTGGCGTTGCCAGCCGGCGAACCCGGCCCCGTGGTATTCGATCTTCAATGCAAATCTGGGCATGGCTTTCCGCATACCGTGCGACGGGGAAGCGGGCAAGACGTGACGCGGAGGGGAGATCGCATTGAAACCTCCCCTCTGGCACAGAGCCGCCCGCGCACATATGTTCAGGTGAACGAGAAGGACGGAGGCACCCGTGGGGCTTGGCGATATCGCAGACAGCATCACCCGACAGATCGAAGCAATCGGGGACGCAACAAGCGAGGCGTTGTTCGAACCGGTGATCCGTCTGGGTGTCACCGGCCTGTCGCGTGCAGGCAAGACGGTGTTCATCACGTCGCTTGTGGCGAACCTGATGAACCGCGGGCGCATGTCCGGGCTTCTGGCGGCCGCAGACGGGCGTATCCAGACCGCGTTCCTGCAACCGCAGCCCGATGACACGGTGCCACGCTTCGATTTCGAAACCCATCTGGCCGCGATGACGGGGCCAACACCGCACTGGCCGGATTCAACCCGTGCCACATCGGAATTGCGCCTGTCGTTCCGGGTGCAGCCCTCGGGCCTGTTGGGTGGGTTGCGTGGCCCGCGCACGGTGCATCTGGACATCGTGGATTATCCCGGCGAATGGCTTCTGGACCTGTCTCTGCTGGATCTCGGCTATCGCGATTGGGCGGCGCAAGTGCTGGAACGGATTGCAAATCGCCCACAAGCGGCAAGCTATCTTGGCATGGTGCAGGGGGTCGACGGGGCCGCCCCGCTGGACGAGATGGAGGCCAAGCGCCTTGCGGGCGGGTTTGCCGCCTATCTGGCCGCCGCGCGCGAAGATGGCTATAGCGATTGCACACCGGGCCGGTTTCTGTTGCCCGGCGATCTTGAGGGAAGCCCCGTTCTGACCTTCGCGCCCATCCTTCAACCCGGTTCGACCCCGCGCAAAAGCCTGTGGCGCGAGATGGAGCGGCGGTTCGAAGCCTATAAATCCCGCGTTGTGAAACCGTTTTTCCGCGATCACTTCGCCAGGATCGACCGGCAGGTCGTGCTGGTCGATGTCTTGGGCGCGATCCATTCCGGCCCCGCCGCGCTTGAGGATCTGCGCCGCGCCATGGCCGAGATACTGACCGCCTTCCGCCCCGGTGCAAACGCGTTTCTCAGCTCGATCTTTCTTGGGCGGCGGGTCGAACGGATCCTGTTTGCCGCCACCAAGGCCGATCATTTGCACCACAGCCAGCATCCGCGCCTGACCGCGATCACCGAGGCACTCTTGCGCGAGGCGCGCGACCGGGCGGATTTTGCCGGGGCCAAGACCGCCGCCATGTCCATCGCCGCCTTACGCACAACGGTTGAAGAGCGCATGGAGCACGACGGTCAGACGCTGGACTGCGTGCGCGGGCGGCTTCTGGACAGCGGCAAGACCGCCGCGTTTTATCCAGGCGACCTGCCTGACGACCCCGCGCGTCTGCTGTCGCCCGCCCGAAAAGGGGCCGAGGCATGGCTGGACGCGGATTACGAGGTCATGCGCTTTGCGCCTGCGGTCGTTTCGCTGAAACCCGGCGAGGGGCCACCCCATATCCGGCTGGACAAGGCCGCCGAGTTCCTGATCGGGGATCGGCTGTGAAGATCGTGCCTGCAAGCCCTGCCGATGCCCCGGCCATCGCGAATATCCTGACGGGTTGGATTGCCGCCACGCCATGGATGCCCCGCATCCATACAAGGGCAAGCGAAAAGTGTTTCGCACGGATGCTGGTGGACCGTGGCTGGACCATGGTGGCGCGCGACGGGGGGCGCACGGTCGGGTTTCTGTCGCGTGACGGGGCCGAGGTGCACGCGCTTTACCTGTCCCCCGCGGCACGCGGCAAAGGCATTGGCAAGGCGTTGCTGGACGAGGCCAAGACAGCCCGGTCCCAGCTTTCACTTTTTGCCTTTCAGGCGAATAAGGGGGCGTGCCGGTTCTATAGGCGGGAAGGGTTCATTGAAGAATTTCGCACCGACGGGGCCGGTAATGACGAACACCTGCCGGATATTCGGTTCAACTGGAGGGCTGCGTTATGAGCAAACCGGAAACGCCCCGAAAAGGCCCGGTCCTGATCGAGCTGGACGATACACCGGGTGTATCGCCCGCCGATGCGCCGCCCGTGCCCGATATTGCTGCGGTGGATGCCACCGGGGCTGCCATGCAGGGTGCGATCGGGTTTGCGGGTCGCAAGGGCTCGCGCCTGGCGCGCTGGTTCTGGTCGCTTCTGCTGGCCATCACCGGTTTCGTGCTTTCGGTGGCGGCACATGACTTCATTACCGGCCTGATCGCCCGCCAGCCTGTGTTGGGCTATGCCGCGCTGGGTCTGGTTGCCGCGTTCACGCTGGTGCTTTTGGCCATCGCGCTGAAGGAATGGGTGGCCTTTGTCCGGCTACGCCGGGTCGACGGCCTGCATCGCGCGGCCGAGGCCGCCATTGCGCATGGCGATCTGGCCGAGGCGCGTGGCGTTGTCACAAAGCTGAAAGGGCTGTATCGCGGGCGCGATGATACGCGCTGGGGGTTGGAGCGACTGGCGGAACGCGAAACCGATGCGTTCGACGTGGATACCCTGTTTGCATTGACCGAACGCGAGGTGCTGGCCCCGCTGGATGCCGCCGCCGTGAAAGAGATCGAGGCCGCCGCCCGCCAAGTCGCCATGGTGACAGCCGTCGTGCCGATTGCGCTGGCGGATGTGGTGACGGCCCTGACCGCGAACATTCGCATGATCCGCCGCGTCGCCGATATCTATGGCGGCCGGTCCGGTGTGCTGGGTGGCTGGCGGCTGACCCGTGCGGTGATGGCGCATCTTGTCGCAACCGGTGCCGTGGCCGTGGGCGATGACCTGATCGGATCGCTGGCCGGCGGCGGGATGTTGTCGAAACTCAGCCGCAGGTTCGGTGAAGGGGTGGTGAACGGCGCCCTGACCGCCCGCGTCGGCGTCGCCGCGCTTGAAGTTTGCCGCCCGCTGCCGTTTGGGCCGAAGAAACGACCCGGCGTGTCAGGCATCGTGAAACGCGCACTGACGGGTTTGTTTGGAAAATGAGCCGTGTTCCCTGCGATGATCGTGCTTTTCTGGGTCATGCTGGCGCGTCCTGATATACCTCTTGGCTGGTAATCCGGCCAGCAACCAATCAGCCGTCTTTACCTCTTGCATCCACGCGCCTATAACGCCCCCCATGATGCACGCACAGGCCATCATTATTCGAATTACATGCCCGGCGCTCTGATCCAGACGAGCCGCCGGGACAAGGCGTTTGGATTGCTGCGCCGCCCATACCCCGAAATTGCGATAATCTCCTGAAAAGGACCGGACACATGTGTGCCGACACCCCCGAATACAAAGATACCCTGACGCTTCCCGTCACCGATTTTCCCATGCGCGCCGGTCTGCCCACGCGTGAACCCGAATGGCTGGCACATTGGGAAAAGATTGGCGTCTATGATCGGCTGCGCGAAAAGCCCGGACGCACGCCCTTTGTGCTGCATGATGGCCCCCCCTATGCCAACGGCCACCTTCATATCGGCCATGCGCTGAACAAGACGATCAAGGACATGATCGTGCGCTCGCACCAGATGATGGGTTTTGACGCGCGTTACGTGCCGGGATGGGATTGCCACGGTCTGCCCATCGAATGGAAGATCGAGGAACAATACCGCAAGAAGGGCAAGAACAAGGACGCGGTCGATGTGGTCGATTTCCGTCAGGAATGCCGCAAGTTTGCCGAAGGCTGGATTGACATCCAACGCGACGAATTCAAGCGCCTGGGCATCACCGGCAACTGGGCGGACCCTTATCTGACGATGGATTTCCACGCCGAACGCGTGATCGCCGAGGAATTCATGAAGTTCCTGATGAACGGCACGCTGTATCAGGGGTCGAAACCTGTGATGTGGTCTCCGATCGAGAAAACCGCGCTGGCCGAGGCCGAGGTAGAATATCACGACAAGGAAAGCTTCACCATCTGGGTGAAGTTCAAAGTCACCGATTTCCGCCTGCCCGACATGGTTCTGTCGGATGAAGAGGAAACCGACGACACCCGCACGGCAGTGGCCGAGGCCAAGGACGCGGCGGCGCATGATTTCATCGGTGCGCATGTGGTGATCTGGACCACGACGCCCTGGACGATCCCGTCGAACAAGGCCGTCGTGTTTGGCGAGGATTTCGACTACGGGCTTTACGAGGTCACCGATTGCCCCGACGAATGCTGGGCTGCCAAGGGGGACCGCTTCATCCTGGCCGACAAGCTGGCGGCGGATGTGATGGCGCGCGCCCGGCTGGAACCCGGCATGTATCGCCGTGTGCGCAACGTGACACCCGCGCAACTGTCCGGCATGACGCTGCACCACCCGCTGGCCGGTGCCGAAGGCGCAAACGGCGAATGGGATGACGCCCGCGATTTCCGCGCTGCCGATTTCGTCACGGACGAGGAAGGCACCGGTTTCGTTCATTGCGCGCCCTCGCACGGGATGGAGGAATTCGAGCTTTATCGCGATCTTGGGATGCTGGATCAGGTCATCACCTACAACGTGATGGATGACGGGTCGTTCCGGGCCGATCTTCCGTTCTTTGGCGGGACGTATATCCTGAGCCGCAAGGGCGGCGAGGGGGATGCCAACAAGGCGGTGATTGACAAGCTGGTCGAGGTGGGCGGATTGCTGGCACGCGGCAAGATCAAGCATTCCTATCCGCATTCATGGCGGTCGAAAGCCCCGATCATCTATCGCAACACGCCGCAATGGTTTGCGTCGGTGGATCGCGAGGTTGGCGACGGCCAGGACGAGATGGGCAAGACCATCCGCACCCGTGCCCTGAATTCGATCGACAAGCTTGTGAAATGGTGGCCGCAATCCGGGCGCAACCGGCTGTATTCCATGATCGAGGCACGGCCTGACTGGGTTCTGTCGCGTCAACGTGCGTGGGGTGTGCCGCTGACCTGCTTTATCAGGAAAGGGGCGCTGCCGACGGACGAGGGTTTCTTGTTGCGTGATGACGCCGTCAACGCCCGCGTCGCCGAGGCATTCGAGGCCGAAGGCGCCGACGCGTGGTATGCCGAGGGCGCGAAAGAGCGGTTTCTTGGCAATGATCACAATGCCGATGAATGGGAGCAAGTGTTCGACGTTCTGGACGTTTGGTTCGACAGCGGATCGACCCATGCCTTCGTTCTGCGCGACCGCGAAGACGGCACACCCGACGGCATCGCCGATGTTTACATGGAGGGCACCGACCAGCACCGCGGGTGGTTCCATTCCTCGCTTCTGCAAGCTTGCGGCACCAAGGGGCGTGCACCTTATCGCAACGTCGTGACCCATGGTTTCACGCTGGACGAGAAGGGCATGAAGATGTCCAAATCGCTGGGCAACACCATCGTGCCCGAGCAGGTCGTCAAGCAATATGGCGCGGACATCCTGCGCCTGTGGGTGGCGCAGACGGATTACACGGTCGATCAGCGGATCGGGCCGGAGATCCTGAAGGGCGTGGCTGACAGCTATCGCCGTTTGCGCAACACGATGCGGTTCATGCTGGGCAACCTGCACGGTTTCGACGAGGCCGAGCGCGTCGATGCCGCCGACATGCCCGAGTTGGAACGCTGGGTGCTGCATCGTCTGGCGGAGCTCGATCACGTCGTGCGCGACGGATACAAGACCTTTGATTTCCAGGGGGTCTTCTCGACAGTGTTCACCTTCGCCACCGTCGATCTGTCCAGCTTCTATTTCGACATCCGCAAGGATGCCTTGTATTGCGATGGGTCGGACAGCCTGAACCGCCGCGCCGCGCGCACCGTGCTGGATATCCTGTTCCATCGCCTGACCACCTGGCTTGCCCCCATTCTTGTCTTCACCATGGAAGACGTATGGCTGGAACGGTTCCCGGGCGATGACAGCTCGGTGCATCTGGTTGATTTCCCCGACACGCCCGCCGATTGGCTGGACGAGCCGCTGGCGGCAAAATGGTCGGGCATCCGCAAGGCCCGCCGTGTCGTGACCGCAGCGCTGGAGGTTCAGCGGCGCGACAAGGTGATCGGTGCATCGCTGGAAGCGGCCCCGGTCGTGCATGTGCGCGACAAGGACATTCTGGCCGCTTTGAAATCGGTGAACTTCGCTGACATCGTGATCACGTCCTCGGTGTCGCTGACCAACGACCCGCTGCCATCCGAAGCGTTCCGCCTGCCGGAAATCGAAGGCGTGGGCGTTGTGTTCGAAAAGGCGTCGGGCGACAAGTGCCAGCGCTGCTGGAAGATCCTGCCGGATGTGGGCAGCCATGATCATGCGGGCACCTGTCAGCGCTGCAACGCGGCCCTGAGCTAGGGCATCGGTGGCTCACGACGTGAGCCTGAGGGGCGTTGCCCCTTCGCGTGAAACCCGGACGGGTTTCACGCTACACCAGGATATTTCCGGCCAGAAGAAGGGGCGTTCATCATCCCCGTTTCGCAGGAAGCGGGTTGAACCGGCACTGCGCGTGCGTGAGGATGAAGGATGAATGTCGCGATTGTGGAAAGCCCGGTTGGGCGTCTGGGCGTGGTGGAAGAGGCGGGGGCGATCACGCGTCTGATCTGGAATGCCGCACCGGAAGGCCCGCAAACGCCGTTGCTGGGCGAAGCCTGCGCGCAGCTTATGGCCTATTTCGATGGGCGGTTGACCATATTCGACCTTCCCTTGCACGTGGCCGGATCGGATTTCCAGCGCGCGGTCTGCGACGCGATGGCAGCGATCCCCTATGGCGAAACCAGGACTTATGGCGAGATTGCCAAGCTCACCGGAAACTCGGCGCAGGCGGTGGGAAGCGCCTGTGGCGCCAATCCGATCCCGATCATCATCCCCTGCCATCGCGTGATGGGGGCGGGTGGCAAGCTGGTGGGGTTTTCCGGAGCAGGCGGGGTCGAGACAAAAGTTCGGCTATTGCGCCTTGAAGGTGCGGCCGGGTTGCTTATTTGAAAGGTTTGGTTCGCAAGGCGCTGTTGAACAACAAACAGCCCGGCGGCAACACTGGGGGACAGAATGACCACGATCCTGAATGTCAGCGGCGTGACCAAGACCTATGACGGTGGTCACGAGGCGCTGAAAGGTGTCGATCTTGAAATCGAGGAAGGCGAGATTCTTGCGCTGCTTGGCCCCAACGGGGCGGGCAAGACGACGCTGATTTCGATCATCTGCGGGATTGCGACCGCGACATCCGGCACGATTACGGTGGACGGGTTCGATCACGTGAAGGACTATCGTGCGGCGCGCAACCTGATCGGGCTTGTTCCGCAGGAAATCAATCTTGAGCCGTTCGAGACCGTCATGAACACGGTGCGCTTTTCGCGTGGGTTGTTCGGACGCCCGCGCGATGATGCGCGGATCGAAGAAATCCTGAAGCTGCTCAGCCTGCACGATAAGAAAGACAACCGCATCATGACGCTGTCTGGCGGCATGAAGCGGCGGGTGCTGATCGCAAAGGCCCTGTGCCACGACCCGACGATCCTGTTCCTGGACGAGCCGACAGCTGGCGTGGATGTCGAACTGCGCAAGGATATGTGGGACATCGTGGCCAAGCTGAAACGAACCGGTGTGACGGTCATTCTGACCACCCATTATATCGAAGAGGCCGAAGCAATGGCGGATCGGATCGGGGTGATCTCGAAAGGAGAGATTTTGCTGGTCGAGGACAAAGCGGCCCTGATCAAGCGGCTGGGACAAAAGGAGCTGTTGATCGAACTGGACAGCCCGATTGAGGCCCTGCCCGAAGCGCTGGCAAGCCATCCCCTGACCGTGTCGGACGATGGCGGGCTGATCTACAGCTATGACACGCAGGCGGGCAGCACCGGGATCACCGCCTTGCTGGCCGACCTGCGCAAGGCGGGGTTGCACATGTCCGATCTGTCGACGCGTCAAAGCTCTTTGGAAGACATTTTCGTGGACCTGGTGAAGGAGAATGCCGCATGAACTGGAATGCGATTGCCGCGATCTATCGGTTCGAAATGGCCCGGACCTTCCGCACCCTGATGCAATCCATCGTGTCGCCGGTCCTGTCCACCTCGCTTTACTTCGTCGTGTTCGGGGCGGCCATCGGGTCGCGCATCGACCAGGTCGAAGGGGTCAGCTATGGCGCGTTCATCGTGCCCGGCCTGATCATGCTGACCGTGCTGACGCAAAGCACCACCAACGCGTCCTTCGGGATATATTTCCCGAAATTCATCGGCACGGTGTACGAGCTTCTGTCCGCCCCCATCTCGTTCTTCGAAATCGTGATCGGCTATGTCGGCGCGGCCGCAACCAAGGCGTTCATGATCGGGTTGATCATTCTGGCCACGGCGCATTTCTTTGTGGACCTGACCATCGTCCACCCGGTCTGGATGATGGCGTTTCTTGTGCTGACCTGCATCAGCTTCGCGCTGCTTGGTTTCATCATCGGAATCTGGGCGCAAAACTTTGAACAACTGCAACTGGTGCCCCTTCTGGTCATCACGCCGCTGGTGTTCCTTGGCGGGTCGTTCTACTCGATCTCGATGTTGCCGCCGGTCTGGCAGACCATCACCCTGTTCAATCCGGTGGTTTACCTGATCTCGGGGTTTAGATGGGCGTTTTTCGGCATGGCAGACGTGTCACTGGGCTGGTCCGTCCTTGCGATTGCGGTGTTCATGACCACATGTCTTGCAACCATCGGCTGGATTTTCCGCACCGGCTATCGGTTGCGCAGTTGAGGATGGGTGAATTGCAACAGGGGCCACACGGATCGCCCCTTTCCCTTGTCTGAGCCGGAGCCGCGATCTACATGACAGCCATGACGACCTACATCCCGTTCATCAAGAAGCCGCCGCTGGTTGCGGTGATCCGCCTGTCCGGCGTGATTGCCACGGGCGCCCGCGGGCAGTTGAATGACGCGGCCCTTGCCCCGGTGATCGAACGTGCCTTTCGCAAGGGTAGGCCACAGGCGGTGGCGCTGGTGATCAATTCGCCCGGCGGCAGCCCGGTGCAATCCAGCCTGATCGCCGCGCGCATCCGGCGTCTGGCGGCGGAAAGGGAAATCCCGGTCTTTGCCTTCGTCGAAGATGTCGCCGCGTCCGGCGGATACTGGCTGGCCACGGCGGCCGACGAGATTTATGCCGACGAAAGCTCGATCCTCGGGTCCATCGGCGTGATTTCGGCGGGGTTCGGCCTGACCGGCCTGATCGAAAAGATCGGGGTCGAGCGGCGGGTTTACACGGCGGGCAAGTCGAAATCCATGCTGGACCCGTTCCAGCCGGAAAAACCGGATGACATCAAACGTCTGAAGACGTTGCAGGAAGACATTCACGAGGCCTTCAAGACGCAGGTTGCAACCCGCCGCAAGGGCAAGCTGGCCGAAGGTGAAGACCTGTTCACCGGTGACATCTGGCTTGGCCGCGCGGCGATCGAGAAAGGGCTGGCCGACGGGATCGGGCATGTGGTGCCAACCATGAAAGAGCGATACGGCGACAAGGTGCGGTTCCGGGTGCATGGCCCGCGCCGTCCGTTCATCACCCGGTTCGGATTGCAGCTTGGCGCCGATGCGATTGCGGCACTAGAGGAGCGGGCGGAATTTGCGCGCTTTGGTCTTTGAATGATCATCAAGATCGTCGTTCTGTTTCTGGTTGCCATGGGTGTGTTGGCGATGTTCGGAAAGCTCAAATATCCCGGACAGCAGCGCATTGAATCGATGAAATGTCCGCGCTGTGGGCGATACCGGCTGGGGAAGTCCCCCTGCGACTGTAACGGGAAGGGCTGAGCTTTGGATCTGATCTATGCCGCGCTTGGTCTTGTCATTCTTCTGCTTGCCGGCGACAGCCTGGTGCGCGGTGCTGTGAACATGTCGCTGCGCCTTGGTGTGCCGGCGTTGATCGTATCGCTGACCATCGTCGCCTTCGGCACCTCGGCGCCTGAGCTTCTGATTTCGGTGCAGGCGATTGCCCTTGGGGTGCCCGGTCTGGCAATGGGGAACGTGGTCGGGTCGAACACGGCCAATATCCTTCTGGTGCTTGGTGTGCCGGCGCTGATCTCGGGCTTGTCCACGGGAACCTGCGACACCCGGAAAAGCTATCTTCAGATGATGGGTGCCACGGTCTTGTTCACGGTCCTGTGCCTGGGCGGTGTGATCACCTGGGTGCAGGGGCTGGTGCTTTTGGCGGCCCTTGGCCTGATGCTGAGTTCGGCCTTCCGCGAGGCCCTGTCCCATCGGCGCAGCAACCATGCCACCGCCAACGGTGACTGTTGCGACGACGAGGAAGAGGTCGAGGGCGCAGACCCCGACATGCCTTGGTGGAAGGTCATCCTGTTCCTTGTGCTTGGCCTGATCGGCCTGCCGTTGGGGGCCGATCTTCTGGTCGACGCGTCCACCAACATCGCCCGTCATTTCGGTGTTTCGGAAACGGTGATCGGCCTGACGCTGGTGGCGCTTGGCACATCGCTGCCCGAGCTGGCCACCACGGTCATGGCCGCGCTTCGCAACCAGGCCGAGGTTGCGCTGGGCAATGTGATCGGTTCGAACATGTTCAACCTTCTTGCGATCATCGGCATCGCATCGCTGGTTGGCCCGATCCCTGTGGAACCCGGCATACTGCAATTCGACCTTTGGGTGATGCTGGGCGCATCGGTTCTTCTGGCGCCCTTCGTGTTCCTGAAATGGCATATGGGGCGTATCTGGGGGGTCGTGCTGTCGGCGCTCTATGTCCTTTATGTGATGATCGTTCTGGGGGTTTCCTGAATGGATAGTCCACGCGCATTGGTGACGGGGGCAGGCGCGCGTCTTGGCCGGGCCATGGCGCTGGAGCTGGCCCGGTCAGGATTTGACGTTGCCGTTCATTATGCGACTTCGGAAGGCGCCGCCGCCCAGACCGTTCGGGATATACAGGACACGGGTCGACAGGCCGTGGCCCTGCAGGCCGACCTGCTGGACATGGATCAGGTCGAAACGCTTGTCCCGCGCGCCGCAGAGGCGTTGGGCGGTTCGCTTTCGGTGCTGATCAATAACGCGTCGATCTTCGAATATGACACGCTGGCCTCGGCCACGCAGGACAGTTGGGATCGGCATATGTCCTCGAACCTGCGCGCCCCCTTCTTTCTGATGCAGGCTTTTGCCGCGCAATCCCCCAAAGCGACACGTGACGAGAACGGCGAAAGCCGTCCGCAGGCGCTGGTGGTCAACATGCTGGACCAACGTGTGCAGAAACCGACGCCCGAGTTCATGACCTATAGCCTTGCCAAGAATGCGCTATGGACGCTGACGCGCGCGGGTGCGCAGGCCTTGGCTCCGCATGTTCGCGTCAACGGTATTGCGCCGGGCACCACGCTTATTGGCGCGCGTCAGTCGCAAGCGCATTTCGACGGGCAGCGGGCTGCCTCCCTGCTGAAACGTGGTGCGAATGTCGAAGACATCACGGCCGCACTTGCGTTTTTCCTGGCCGCACCAGCGGTGACGGGGCAGATGATTGCCGTGGATGGCGGGCAGCATCTGGCATGGCAAACCCCCGATATTCGCGGTGTGGAAAATCCGTGAATCCCGGCTTGCAGGTATCGAACCTGTTCCGCCGTCGGAAAGTTGTGCACTAGTGAAGTTCACCTTGCGGAAGGTCCGTATTTTTTGCAATGATTTCATTTATTTACACGGGCGTTACAATTCTTTCCTTATTTATCAATGGGTTGCGAAAATGCCTAAAAAATAGGCACATCGTGGAAGCGGGCGGAATACAAGGCGTTTTTGTGGATGGTCAAAACATGTCCTCAGAGTTATCCACAGAAATTGTGGGCAGGTTTCCTCTTGTGTTCGGGGCGCTAAGATTGCAGGCGCAGAAAGAATCGGGGCAGCGGGTTGATGAACGGTGAAAACACCACGAACGAGCAGGACAAACCGGCGGTTCCGGTCGGGCATGGTGTCATCCAATCCTACCTGAAAACGCTGGATAACTCGCCGGGCGTTTACCGGATGCTCGATGCCAAGGGGCGGGTGCTATACGTGGGCAAGGCGCGCAGCCTGAAGAAGCGCGTGTCAAGCTATGCCAAGCCCACGGGCCACACGGCCCGGATCACGCGCATGATCGGCCAGACCGCGTCGATGATGTTCCTGACCACCCGCACGGAAACCGAGGCGCTGCTGCTTGAGCAGAACCTGATCAAGCAGTTGAAACCTCATTTCAATGTGCTGCTGAGGGACGACAAGAGCTTTCCCAACATCCTTGTGACCGGGCACGCGTTTCCGCAGATCAAGAAGCACCGCGGCGCACGGAAAGAGAAAGGGGCATATTATGGCCCCTTCGCCAGCGCGGATGCGGTCAACCGGACGCTGAACCAGTTGCAGAAGGTGTTCCTGCTGCGCAATTGTTCGGATGCGATGTTCGACAGCCGGTCGCGCCCGTGCCTTCAGTATCAGATCAAGCGGTGTTCCGGGCCGTGTGTCGGGAAAATCGACGAGGAAGGCTATGCAAACCTTGTGCGCGATGCCGAGGATTTCCTGTCCGGTCGCACCACGAAAATGCAGGAAAACCTGGCCGCGGACATGCAGGCGGCCTCCGAGGCGATGGAGTTCGAAAAAGCCGCCGTTCTGCGCGACCGTATCCGGGCCTTGACCCAGGTGCAGCAGGCGCAGGGCGTCAATCCACGGGGTGTGGCCGAGGCCGACGTGATCGCGCTTCATATGGAAGGGGGGCAGGCCTGTGTTCAGGTGTTCTTCATCCGTGCGCATCAGAACTGGGGCAACCGCGATTTCTATCCCCGCACCGGGGCAGGGGCGGGACCGGGCGAGGTGCTTCAGGCCTTTGTCGGCCAGTTTTATGACCAGAAGGAACCACCGCGCCTGATCCTGTTGTCCGACCCGCTGGACGAACAGGATCTGATGGCCGAAGCGCTGACTGAACGGCTGGGGCGCAAGGTGGAGATTTCCGTGCCCTTGCGTGGTGAAAAATCCGAACTGGTCGCCAATGCGCAGCGCAATGCCCGCGAAAGCCTTGGCCGCAAGATGGCCGAAACCGCAACGCAAACGCGGCTGTTGGACGGGATTGCTCAGGCGTTCGATCTGGACGGCCCGCCCAAACGGATCGAGGTCTATGACAACTCGCATATCCAAGGCGCGCACGCGGTCGGGGCGATGATCGTGGCCGGACCGGAAGGTTTCATGAAAAGCCAGTATCGCAAGTTCAACATCAAGGGTGACGACCTGACCCCCGGTGACGATTTCGGCATGATGAAAGAGGTGCTGACCCGCCGGTTCAAACGCCTGTTGAAAGAAGACCCGGATCGCGAGGGCGAACACTGGCCCGACCTTCTGCTGATCGACGGCGGTGCCGGACAGGTCAGCGCGGTGCATGAGATCATGGAAGAACTTGGCGTCACCGATATTCCGATGGTCGGCGTGGCCAAGGGCGTGGACCGCGACCACGGCAAGGAAGAATTTCACCGACGGAAACAACGCCCTTTCGCGTTGAAACGGAATGATCCGGTTCTGTATTTCATCCAGCGCCTGCGGGACGAGGCACACCGCTTTGCCATCGGCACCCACCGCGCCAAGCGCGCCAAGGCGCAGGGTGCCACACCACTGGACGAGGTGCCCGGCGTGGGCGCCACCCGCAAGCGCGCGCTCTTGCAGCACTTCGGTTCGGCCAAGGCGGTCAGCCGCGCAGGGCTTGAAGACCTCAAGGCGGTGGATGGTATTTCCGAAACTCTGGCCGAAGCGATCTATGGCTTCTTCCATGACAAGGGCTGACAGGGTAAGGAGAAACCTATGAAATGGAACCTTCCCAATATCCTGACCGTCGCCCGGTTGATTGCCGCGCCCTTGCTGCCGGTCATGTTTCTGTATTTCGCGCGCCCGTGGGCGGATTGGTATGCCATCATCCTGTTCATCGTCGCCTCGATCACCGACTATCTTGACGGGTATCTGGCGCGGGCGTGGAAGCTGGAAAGCCTGTTTGGCGCGGCAATGGACCCGATTGCCGACAAGGCGATGGTGCTGATCGCGCTTCTGGTGATCAATGGCTATGCGGGGGTCACGCCGTGGATCCTTCTGCCCTCGGCTTTGATCATTTATCGCGAAGTGTTCGTGTCGGGCCTGCGTGAGACATTGGGCGACAAGGCCCGCGCGCTGAAAGTGACAAACCTGGCGAAATGGAAAACCACGGTGCAGATGATTGCGATTGCCGTTCTGTTCTCGACCGGGATATTCCAGCACAGTTTGCTGGACCGGATGCAGGGGATGGATCAGGCGACGATTGATGGCATCTTCAATGGCACGATTCCCGATGGCATCGGGCTTTTGTATTACGAGGCCGCAAGCCGTTGGTCTGCATGGCTGGGGATTACGCTGTTGTGGATTGCCGGTGCGCTGACGGTTGTGACCGGCTGGGATTATTTCCGCAAGGCAATGCCGTTTCTGCGAGAGGAGCCGGAACATGGTTGAAGTCATGTATTTCGCTTGGGTGCGCGAACGTATCGGAGAGCCGCGCGAGAAGATCGAAACAAGCGCCGCGACCGTGGCGGAACTGGTCGAGGAACTGCGGGCGCGCGAGCCTCGCTATGCCGCGGCTTTTGCCGATCTGTCCGCCCTGCGCGTTGCACTGGATCAGGAACTGGCCGATTTCGATGCCCCCCTGAATGGTGTGCGCGAGGTGGCGTTCTTTCCGCCGATGACGGGGGGCTGACATGACCGTCCGGGTTCAGAGCGAGGCATTTGATCCGGGTGCGGAGCTGTCAGGTTTCGCCCAAGGGCGCAGCGATGTCGGGGCGGTCGTCAGCTTCACAGGCGTTGTGCGTGACGATAGCGGAACCCTGGATCGGATGGAGATCGAGCACTATCCCGGTATGACCGAAAAGGCGATTGCTGCCATCGTGGAAGAAGCACGCGTGCGTTGGTCGCTGGCCGATTGCCTTGTGATCCACCGTCACGGCCCGCTGCGCCCCGGCGCGCAGATCATGATGGTTGCCACTGCCGCCGCCCACCGGGTCGCCGCGTTTGAGGCGGCCGAGTTTCTGATGGATTACCTGAAATCCCGCGCGCCGTTCTGGAAACGGGAGGTCAAGCGGGATGGAAGCACGGATTGGGTCGATGCGAAGGTGGATGACGAAGACGCCCTGAAGCGCTGGTCGCGCTAATGCGTCATGCGGCCGAGCGTTCCGGCACGATCTGCTGCGCCACGCCTGCCCCCAACAGATAGATCGAGGTCACAATCAGCCCCCAATGTGCCCAGCTTTCCGGGTGGAAGTCGACCCATGCCGCCCAACCGGCAAAGAAGGTCCAAGCAAACGCACAGGGAAGGCTGACAAGACGCCAACGCTCGGTCCGCACCGGGTGGATGAATTTCAGCGGCAGGAACATCGCAACCGCCAATGCCGTGACCAGAACCAGCATGAACCAGAAGTTGGGCTGCGTGGCGAACAACACGATGACCAGCATGTTCCAACACCCCGGAAAGCCCGAGAAGCTGTTGTCCTTGGTCTTCATCCGCGTGTCGGCGAAATAGATGGCACTGGCGAAGGTGATGACGATGATCGCAAACCACCCGGTCCAACCCGGCATCAGACCGGATTTGAACAACGCATAAGCCGGAATGAACACATAGGTCAGATAGTCGATGATCAGGTCCATCAACACGCCGTCATATTGCGGGGCGTTGACTGACACGTCATAGCGCCGGGCCAAGGGCCCATCTATGCCGTCCACACCGAAGGCGACGACCAGCCACAGGAACATCAGGCTCCATTCCTCGTCCACGGCGGCCAACATTGCCAACATTGCAAAAACGGCACCGGTTGCGGTCAACAGGTGGACGAAAAGGGCTTTGGTCGAAAGTTTCATGCGCGCTTTGTGCCGGAAATTGGATGTGGGGGAAAGGATAAACCTTGGTTCGGCTTGTGTGTTACGCGCGGGGGTGGGCGGCGTGATAGACCTCTAACAACCGTGAGGTGTCGACCGAGGTATAGGCTTGCGTCGTGGACAGGCTGGCGTGCCCCAGAAGTTCCTGAATGGCGCGCAGATCGCCCCCGGCGGCCAGAAGATGCGTGGCGAAGCTGTGTCGCATGGCATGGGGTGTCGCGGTGGCCGGCAAGCCCAGTTGCAGGCGCACCTGCTCCATCACCTTCTGCACCATGCGCGGGCCAAGCGCGCCGCCACGCACCCCCCGAAACAGCGGCGCGTTGGGGGCTTCCGGGTGAGGGCACAGGCGGCGATAGGTTTCGACCGCGTCGCGCGCAGCGGGCAGCACGGGCACCACGCGTTCCTTGCCGCCCTTGCCCCTGATCCGCAACGCCTCCGCCAGCGGGGCGTCGGCGCAGGTCAGGCCAAGTGCCTCGGATATCCGCAGGCCACATCCGTACAGAAGCGTCGCGACCGCGATGTCGCGGGCGCCGACCCAGCCGTGTTGCGATTGCATCCCGGCGGTTTCGATCACCGTCTTCGCCGCGTCGGGTGCCAGCGGGCGGGGCAGCTTTCGGGTGAACTTGGGGCTGCGGATCGACAGGACGGCGGTCGCGTCGAATTCGTCCCGTTCGCTGAGCCAGCGATAGAAGCTCTTGACCGCAGACAAGGACCGGGCAAGGGATCGTGCCCCCACACCGCGCCCGCGTTCATGCGCCATCCATGCCCGCATATCCGACAGTGTGACGTGCGCCAGCCCACCGCGCCCGGCCGACCCGCCCAGATGCTCTGCCATGAAGGCCAGGTATCCGCTCAGATCGGTCTGATACGCCGCGATCGTATTCGCCGACGCCCCATCCAGCGCGCGGATATGATCAATCCAGTCCGAAAGCGCGGCGCGGGTGCCGTCCGGGATCATCGGTTTCTTTCGGGCGGTCACGACAACCAGCGGCGCATCGCGCGTTCAAAAACACCACCGAAGAAGGCCAGAAGGTCGGTGCCCTGACCCGGTTTGAACTGGTGTTCGTCCTCGACGCCCAGAACCAACATGCCGGGCAGGCGACCTTCGCCAAGGTCAAGGCGGATGCAGGCTTCGGACCGGACCCAGAAACCGGTGTCACCGTAGATCGTTTCGTCCTGTTCCTGGATTTGCCGCAGGAACACCTGTCGCGTCGACTGAGCGGTGCTCATGCCAAGATAGTCGTCGACAAAGCCCGGGTCCGCGACCGAAAGAACCTGCCCAAGCCGTGCGACCGCGCTGTTTTTCTGGCCAAGCTCGGTTTCCAGAACCAGCCGCACGCAATCGACGCGCAATATCTCGGCCACCTCGCCGCCAAGGTCGGCCATGAACAGCTCGAAATCCGCAGGGTCCAGCATTCGAAGCACGGCACGGTGGATCATGTTCATGCCGGAAATGTTGTTATACGCCGCTGCGATCACCGAACGGTGGGTATCCTCAAGCCGGTCCAGCCGCGCCTCAAGCCGGTCCATCGCGATGCCGCGCAGGTCGACGATATTGGCACCCATCGCGCGTTCGTTCGCGGCAATCAGCGCGCGCATGATGTCCTGATCGTCCAGAATGGTCTCGGGTTGCGCGATCAAATGCGCACGCAATTCTTCATCAATCGTAGCGGGTACGGTCATCTGCTGCCTCGGTTTTGTTTTATCGTTTTGACCGAATATACACGATGGATCGGCGCAGGTCGGCAGTTTTTCGCACCTGCCCGAAATGAAAGAGGGGGCCGTGGCCCCCTCGTAACAGTCGGATGATCAACCTGTGGTCCTTACAGGATCTTGATGCCTGCGGCCTTGATATCCGCCAGGAATGCGTCCAGACCCTTGTCGGTCAGAACATGCTTGGCCATCGCCTGAATGACGGATGTGGGCGCGGTGGCCACATCGGCACCAACCAGCGCGCAGTCTTTCATGTGGTTGACCGACCGGATCGACGCCGCCAAGATCTGCGTCTCGAACCCGTAATTGTCATAGATGGTGCGAATGTCCTCGATCAGTTCCAGCCCGTCCATGTTGATGTCGTCCAGGCGGCCGATGAAGGGGGAAATGAAGGTCGCACCGGCTTTGGCAGCCAGCAGCGCCTGGTTGGCCGAGAAACAGAGCGTCACGTTGACCATGGTGCCTTCGTCGGTCAGCACCTTGCAGGCTTTCAGACCGTCCCAGGTCAGCGGCACCTTCACCGCGATGTTGTCGGCGATCTTGGCCAGCTTGCGGCCTTCGGCGATCATGGTGTCGGCGTCGACGGCCGTGACCTCGGCCGAGACCGGGCCATCCACGATGTCGCAGATTTCCTTTGTCACTTCCAGAATGTCACGACCCGATTTCTTGATGATCGAGGGGTTGGTTGTCACGCCGTCAAGCATCCCGATGTCGTTCAGTTCCTTGATGGCGTCGATGTCGGCTGAATCAGCGAAGAATTTCATAAGCGCGGCTCCTGCAGCTATTCGGTGTTTGCGCTCTCATACCCCATGGGCGCGCGGGCAGAAAGCCCTTATGGTGCGCCCAAACACGGGGATTGGGATGAAATGAGCGATATTCAGCACTTTCAGCAAGGCGCGCGGGTCGGGGTCCTGACCGCCCAGCCCCTGGATCGTATCCTGACCTATCGCGCGCCCGAAGGGGGCTGCGTGCAGGGCGATTTCGTCGAGGTGCCTTTGGGGCCGCGCAAAGTGCTGGGTGTGGTTTGGGGGCCGGGCGAGGGCGGGTTTGATGCGGCCAAGTTGCGGGCGGTGATCCGGGTCCTGGACGTGGCGCCGATGCGTGCCGAAATGGCCGAGTTTCTGACCCGCGTGGGCGATTATACCCTGACCCCGATGAGCCAGATGCTGCGCCTTGCCACCCGTGCGCCGGGCCTGTCCGACCCACCGTCGATGCGTAAGGTGCTGAAGTCTTCGGGTCACCGCCCCAACCGTCTGACCGATGCCCGTGCCAAGGTGATGGATGTGCTGATGGATCAGCCCGGCGTCGGGTTCACCCAGAAAGAGCTGGCCGATCTCGCAGGGGTCAGCGGGTCGGTCGTGAAGGGGCTGGTCAAGCTGGGGGCGATCCGCGAAGAGGACACCCCCCGCGACATGCCCTATCCCCGGCTCGACCCATCGTTGCCGGGGAAAGAGTTGACCGCGGATCAGGCCCAAGCGGCGAAACAACTGACCGATGGCGTGCGCGCCGGGCGGTATGGCACCACGCTTCTGCGCGGCGTGACCGGTGCGGGCAAGACCGAGGTGTATCTGGAAGCCGTCGCCGCCTGCCTGCGCAAAGGGCGTCAGGCTCTTGTGCTGCTGCCTGAAATCGCCCTGACCGCCGAGTTCCTGAAACGGGTCGAGGAACGCTTTGGCGCGCGCCCCGCCGAATGGCACTCCGGTGTCACCATGACCGAACGGCGCCGTTGCTGGCGCATGGTCGGGCAGGGCGAAGCATCACTGGTCGTCGGCGCCCGGTCCGCGCTTTACCTGCCCTTCCGCGACCTCGGTCTGGTGATCGTTGACGAGGAACATGACAGTTCCTACAAGCAGGAAGACGGGGTGCTTTACTCTGCCCGTGACATGGCGGTGCTGCGCGCCTCGATCTGCGACGCGCAGGTGGTGCTGGCCTCGGCGACGCCGTCGCTGGAAACCTGGGCCAATTGCGAGGCAGGCAAATACAAACGCATCGACCTGACCAGCCGCTATGGCCCGGCGGTGATGCCCGACATGCGCGCCATCGACATGCGGCAAGAGGATCTGCCATCGCAAAGCTGGATTTCCCCTACTCTGAAAGCGGCCGTGACCTTGCGGATATCAAAGGGTGAGCAGTCGCTTCTGTTCATCAACCGCCGGGGCTATGCGCCGGTCACGATCTGCCGTGCCTGCGGTCACCAGATCGGGTGCGACCATTGCGACGCGCGGATGGTCGAACACCGGTTCCAGAAACGTCTTGTCTGCCACCAATGCGGTGAGACGAAACCGATGCCCGAAGCCTGCCCGGAATGCGAGGTCGAGGGCAAGCTGGCCCCGGTCGGCCCCGGCGTCGAGCGATTGGCCGAGGAAGTGCGGGCAAGCTTCCCCGATGCCCGTGTGGCGGTGCTGTCCTCGGACCTGTTCGGATCGGCGCGGGCGCTGAAAGAGCAAATCGAACTGATTGCCGAAGGCGGGGCCGACATCATCATCGGCACGCAACTGGTCGCCAAGGGGCACAACTTCCCGAAACTGACGCTCGTGGGGGTGATCGACGCCGATCTTGGCCTGCAAGGCTCCGACCTGCGCGCCGCCGAACGTACCTTTCAACTGATCCGGCAAGTCGCAGGCCGCGCCGGGCGGGCCGAGGTCCCCGGCGTCGCCCTTCTGCAAACCTTCCAACCCGAACACCCCGTGATCCGCGCCATCCTTGCGGGTGAGGAGGAGAAGTTCTGGAAAGCCGAAGCAACCGAGCGTCAGGCCGCCGGCGTCCCCCCTTATGGCCGCATGGCCGGGATCGTGCTGTCCTCGCCCGATATTCAGGCGGTGTTCGATCTTGGCACCGACATGGCCCGCCGGTCCGAGCCCCTGATCCAGATCGGCGCACAACTTTACGGCCCCGCCCCCGCCCCGATCGCGCGGATCAGGGGGCGCCATCGCGTGCGCCTGCTGGTGAAGGCCGAAAAGGGCGCACCCATTCAGGCCGCCTTGAAACGCTGGCTGGGGCAGTTCCAGATCAAGGGAGACATACGGGTGTCGGTGGATATTGATCCGCAGAGTTTTTATTGAGTCAACCGGGGTATACGAAGGGGCCTTGCCCCTCTTGCCCCCTGTGGGGTCAATTCACCCCAGGATATTTGAGACAAGAAAAAGCCAGGACGCCGCGCCTTTTTCTTGTCTCAAATATCCCGGGGTGAGCCTTGAAAAGGCGAGGGGCAGCGCCCCTTACTCCGCCGCCACCCCAACAGGCCCCTGTTGATCCACCAGCGCATCGGTGAACACCGCCCCGATCCACATACAGACGAGCGCGAGCCATGCGGTGCCGACGAAGATCGAGGTACCGGTGACGCCCGCGCCGATGGCGCAGCCCCCGGCCAGCATGGCGCCGAAGCCCATCAGGACCGCCCCGAACATCGAGCGGCGCATGTTCGCCTCGTTTTCGAAGCCCTGGAACCTGAACTCTCCGGTTAGCCAACTGGCGGCAAAGGCGCCGATGACAACGCCGGGCACCAGCCCCACGTCGAATTCAAGCACCGGGTCGGGGATCAGGAAGAACATGAGCGTGTTGGCAGAGGGGCCAGAGAAGGTGGCGGAGGTGACCGATACGGGCTCGAACGCGGCCAGCGACAGCTCATAGGTCAGGACCCAACCCAGCGCGACGGCAAAGCCGACGCCCGATCCGAACACCAGACGCCGATATCCCATGCCGGACCGGCGCGCGATATGGATCGCCAGGATGGCGATGATAAGCCCGAGCGCAAGTCCCGACCAGTCGGGCAGGCCGAGCGCATTCAGAAGGTTCACGTTCACCCCACCCTCGGTCATCCACAGCCGGGCCAGCGTGTCGCGCGTGGGGGCCAGCCAGCCATGCAGGCTCATCTGTGCAACGACGGCGAAGATCAGGCCGGAGACGACCGATCGCAGGTTGCCGGTGGCCGCCAGCACCAGAAGGCGGCCCGAGCAGCCGCGCGCCAGCACCATACCGACGCCGAACATCAGCCCGCCGATGATGGCGCCCGACCACGTGCCGGTCACCGCCATCATCCGCGCATCCTCGGGCCGCATCAGGCCCAGAAGCGATGCCCCTTGGACCCAGACGAGCGCGGTCGAGAAAGTCAGCAGCCAGATCGCCACGGAACTGTCCATCCTGCGGCGGGCAAATTCCACCGTGGCTGCGCGCAGGCAGAAGCGTGACCGTTGGGCCGCGACGCCGAAGACAATTCCGGTGATCAACCCGAACAGCGCGGCTGTCGGGGCTTCGCCGATCCGGTCAATCAGGGGCACGATATCCATAGGCTCTCCGTCGATTGCAGATCATTCTGCCGGGTTTCGAAGCAACATGCCTTGATATATATCATAAACATATACGCTTGGGTGAATGCGTTTTGACCTCGCCAAAAGGGGCAAACAGGCGTAATGCGGGCCCATGAGACACCAGATCCTGACCCTTGACGAAGCCCGGACGCTTCCGTTCTGGCGCCGCCCCATCTTTCTTTTGATGTTGATGGCGGCGGGAATGCCGATTGCGTTCTTCACCTGGTCTGCACTTCTGAACAACTTCGTGATCGAGGCCGCAGGCTTTACCGGGGTCGAAATCGGTTGGCTGCACACGGTGCGCGAGATCCCCGGCTTTCTGGCCATTGGTGTGATCGCCCTGTTGATGCTGTTTCGCGAGCAGGTGCTGGGCGTCGTGGCGCTGGCGCTTCTGGGGGCGGCCACCGCCATCACCGCGTGGTTTCCGACCTTTGGCGGTATCCTGACCATCACGATGCTGTCGTCGATCGGGTTTCATTATTTCGAAACGGTCAACCAGTCGCTGCAACTTCAATGGATCGACAAGAAGCGCGCACCGCAGATGCTGGGCTGGATCATGTCCATCGGCTCGGCCGCGGCGCTGCTGAGCTATGGCTTGCTTGTGCTGACCTGGAAGACCTTCGATCTGAGCTACAATCTGGTCTACATGATCGCGGGTGGCGCCACGCTGGCCATCGCCGTATTCTGTTTCTTTGCTTATCCGCAGTTCGAAAGCCCCGAGCCGCAACTGAAGCAGTTCGTGCTGCGCCGCCGCTATTGGCTCTATTACGCGTTGCAGTTCATGGCAGGCGCCCGGCGTCAGATCTTCACCGTCTTCGCCGCCTTCATGATGGTCGAACGCTTCGGGTTCGAGGTGCACGAGGTCACGGCTCTGTTCCTGATCAACTATATCGCCAACATCTTCTTCGCCCCGCTGATGGGGAAGGCCGTTGCCAAGTGGGGCGAACGGCGTGCGTTGGTCTTTGAATATACAGGGCTGGTTTGCGTGTTCCTGGCCTATGGCGGGATCTATTATTTCGGCTGGGGCGTGGTGCTGGCCGCGGTGCTTTACGTGCTGGATCACCTGTTCTTCGCGCTGGCTTTCGCGCTGAAAACCTATTTCCAGAAAATCGCGGACCCGCAGGACATTGCCCCGACCGCCGCTGTGGCCTTTACCATCAACCATATCGCCGCCGTGTTCCTGCCGGCGCTGCTGGGGTATCTGTGGGTTGTATCGCCGGGGGGTGTTTTTGGACTGGCGGCGGCAATGGCCTGTGTTTCGTTACTGCTGTCCCTGCTGATCCCGCGTCACCCGGAGAAGGGGAATGAGACCGTGTTTTCGCGCCCCCTGCCACAGGTGGCAGAGTAGTCGCGCAGGCAAGCCTTGTTGCGGTTGACCGGGCTGCTCGTGCTCGTTAGGCCGTTCCTGCGATCATAAAGGATGTTTCCATGTCGACTTGGACCGCTCTTACCACGCTGGAAGGTCAGGATGCCGCCGAAGCGCTTGGCCTGGCGATGGAGGCTCTGACCCCCGAACCCACCGGCGTCGGCGTGTTCGAGATCGAGGATGGCAGCGGCCTGTGGGAGGTCGGCGGTTATTTCACCGAAGAACCGGATGCGGCGGGGCTGGCATTGCTGGCGGCGATGCACAAGGCGAAGGACTTCACCGTTTCACAGCTGCCCGAGGTGGATTGGGTCGCGCATGTGCGCCGCGAATTGTCGCCGGTCGAGGCGGGGCGCTTCTTTGTGTATGGCAGCCATGATGCCGATCATGTGCCCGAGGGAAAGATCGCCCTGCTGATCGAAGCCGCGATGGCCTTTGGCACCGGGCATCATGGCACCACGCTGGGCTGCCTGAAGGCGCTGGATGGCTTGGTGGATCAGGGATTTGTCGGGAAGAACGTCGTCGATATCGGGTGCGGCACGGCGGTTCTGGCGATGGCAGCCGCGCGCGTCTGGCCCCACCCGGTTCTGGCCAGCGATATTGATGCGGTGGCGGTGGATGTCGCCAAGGCGAATGTTGCCGCCAACAATCTGGAAGAGCGGGTCCATTGTGTCGAGGCCGCGGGGTTCAATGCCCCGCAGCTTCGGGAAGCCTCGCCCTTCGATCTTGTGTTCGCGAACATCTTGAAAGGGCCGTTGATCGGACTTGCGCCGGACATGGCCAAACACCTTTCTACCAAGGGTTATGCGATTCTGTCGGGCATTCTGAACCCTCAGGCAGATGAAGTGATCTCGGTTTATCTCGATAACGGGTTCAATCTGGTCGAACGGGCCGAGATTGTTGACTGGACGACACTCGTGCTTCAAAAAAACTAGTTTTTTTATACGAAAGTTTGACAGAATTCTGGCCTTAATCACTTTTTTGCCATATTCTGAACTTGGGTGTATATTTTTGAATTTATTAAATTGTGGGAGGACATTGAACGTGACTGATGCACAAGTTCAAGACTTTCAAAAGCGCGTGCGCGGAATTAGCCGCCAGCATCGCCGTTTGTCACAGGGTTATGTTCAACTGGTTGAACGTGACGGGCTTTTGGTGCCCAGCAAACCCAGAATGCGGCGTGGGTTTCCGATCAAGGGGCTGATCCTGACGCTTGTCGGGTTCATGCTGTTCAAGGGTTTCCTGTTCAGTCAGGTCGGTGCGATCAACTATAATGACCGCGTTGACAGGCTGGCGCAGGGGTCGATGATTGAACAGGCCGGGGCCTGGATCATGCAGGATGATCCCGTAACGACCGCCATTGCCGGGTTCATGGCCAACCCGTTCTGAAACGGCCGATCAGACAGAAAACCCGGCCCGGGCGTATAAAAACGCTTCGGGCTGGTTTTGTTTTGAAGCACATTTTTCGCGATGTCATTTCGACGCAGCGCCATGTTTTTCCATCGCGGCAAACCAACATGGCTGGCAAATCCCCATGGCCTTTCCTATCTGCCTTGTCTAAAGCGTTTCGTGAAAAACCTGAATCACGGATTTTCGCGAAATGCGCACAAGATATGGACGTAGTGCGCGTTTCGCCCTTATTTGATGTCTCGGGTTCACGGCAAAAACGCTGTAGGAAGACCGAGCATGAACAGGAGGAGCCGGATGGCAAAGATCACCTATGTCGAGCACAATGGAACACAGCACGTCGTCGACGTAGCCAACGGCCTGACCGTGATGGAAGGCGCGCGCGACAACAACATCCCCGGGATCGAAGCGGATTGCGGCGGGGCTTGCGCCTGTTCGACCTGTCACGTCTATGTGGATGCCGCGTGGATCGACAAGGTGCCACCCAGGGACCCGATGGAAGAAGACATGCTCGACTTTGCCTATGAGCCTGATCCCGAGCGGTCCCGCCTGACCTGTCAGCTCAAGGTCACGGATGATCTGGACGGTCTGGTCGTCTATATGCCCGAAAAACAAATCTGATGGTCGGTCTGCGGGCCGTTCTGATTATCCTGTGCCTCGCAGCGCCGGCTTCGGCGCAGATCACATCGGCCCGCTATGTCGAACCGACAGATCGTTATGGCCACGGGGCGGTTCCCGGTGGTGAATATGGCGCGCTTGAGGTCGCCCGGGCGGATGGTGCGCGGGTAATCGCGCGTGTCACGGGCGGCGTGTTCGAAGATGCGAAACCCCGCCTGCATGATTTCGACCGCGATGGCCTGCCCGAGATCGTGACCGTGTTCAGCGGCGATGATATGGGCGCGATGATCCGCATCTATGCGTGGGACGATGGAAAGCTGGTGCTGCGCGGCGCCAACAGCCCCATAGGCACCCGCCACCGTTGGCTGGCCGTGGCGGGCATCGCAGATTTCAACGGTGATGGGGTGGACGAGATTGCTTACGTCGATCGCCCCCATCTGGCGCGCAGGCTCACGCTGGTGACGGTCAGGCCCGCTGCGGACGGTTTTGCGATCACTCCGCTGACCTCGGTCGGGGGTGTCACCAACCATAAGTTCGGCAGCCCGGTGATCGAAGGCGGCATCCGCGATTGCGAGGGCGAGTCGCCCGTTGTCGTGACGGCCAGCGCCAACTGGTCACGGGTCATTGAAACCCGTCTGGACAGGGGCGAACTGAAACTGACCAATGTCGGCCCGTATCAGGGGCCGGACAGCCTGTCGGCGCGGTTGGGCTGTTAGGGACGTGTGGCGAGGCTAAAGCGCCCGCCAGCCGATATCCGACCGGTTGAACCCCTCGGGCCAGTCGATCTTGTCAATCATCGCATAGGCGCGGTCGCGGGCGTCTTGCAGGCTGTCACCGCGGGCGGTGACGTTCAGAACCCGCCCACCCGTTGCGGTGATCTTGCCGTCGACCTCGGTGGTGCCGGCGTGGAAGACCATGTTCTGGGAATCTTCCGGCAGGTCATCCAGCCCGTTGATGACGGACCCTTTCTGATACGCGCCGGGATAGCCATTTGCCGCCATCACCACGGTCAGCGCGTGATCGTCGGCCCAGTTCACTTTGGCCTCGTCCAGCCGCCCTTCGGCGCAGGCCAGCATCAGGTCCAGCACCTGCGCCCCCAGCCGCATCATCAGGACCTGACATTCCGGGTCGCCAAAGCGCACATTGTATTCCACAAGCCGGGCCTGCCCGTCCTTGATCATGAAACCCGCATAGAGCACGCCTTGATAGGGCGTGCCGCGCTTGGCCATCTCGGCAACGGTCGGTTCGATGATTTCGCGCATGGCACGGGCGGCAATCGCGTCGGTCAGAACGGGTGCCGGGGAGTATGCCCCCATACCGCCAGTGTTCAGCCCGGTGTCACCATCACCCACGCGCTTATGATCCTGCGCGGTGCCGATGGGCAAGGCGGTCTTGCCATCGCACAGGATGAAATAGGACGCCTCTTCGCCCTCCATGAATTCTTCGATCACGACTTCGGCCCCGGCCCCGCCGAAGGCGCCGCCGAACATGTCATCAATGGCGCCCAGCGCGGTCGCCTCGTCCATTGCGACAATCACACCTTTGCCTGCCGCCAGTCCATCGGCCTTGACGACAATTGGGGCACCCTGCTTGCGGATATAGGCTTTGGCGGCGTCGGCATCGGTGAAATGGCCATAGGCCGCGGTTGGTGCGCCTGCCGCGTCGCAGATTTCCTTGGTAAAGGATTTTGATGCTTCCAGTTTTGCGGCCTCCGCCGACGGTCCGAACACCTTGATCCCGGCTTCGCGCAACCGGTCGGCCACGCCCGCCGCCAAGGGGGCTTCGGGGCCGACGATCACGAAATCAATGGTGTTTTCCTGTGCAAAGGTCACCACCGCGTCGCCGTCTTCGATATCCAGCTTGGCACAGTCTGCGATCTGCGCCATGCCCGCATTGCCGGGCGCGGCAATCAGCCGGTCGCATTTCGGGTTTTGCATGACCGCCCATGCCAAGGCGTGTTCGCGCCCTCCGCTTCCCAGAATAAGGATGTTCATGGCTCGTCCCCTGCTTGGCCTTCCGTCATCGGCGTTCTAAGGTCGCATGACAGAATGCACAAGAACCGAGGCAGCATGTCCGACCTGATCGACGACCCCACCCCCGGCCAGAACGCGCCCGAGTTTACCGTTTCGGAGATTTCAGGCGCGGTTAAGAAAACCATCGAGGGGGCCTTTGGCCGCGTCCGTGTGCGTGGCGAGGTGGGGCGCGTGATGCTGGCGCGCTCGGGTCATTTGTATTTCGATGTGAAGGATGATCGGTCCGTGTTGGCCGCCGTCAGTTGGAAAGGGCAGGTCAGCCGCCTGTCGATCCGCCCGGAAGAAGGGATGGAGGTCATTGTCACCGGCAAGCTGACCACCTTTGGCAGCCAGTCGAAATATCAGCTGAACGTTGATGATGTTGTCGTCGCGGGCGAAGGCGCGTTGATGGCGATGTTGGAAAAGCGCAAGAAAGCACTGGCGGCAGAGGGGCTTTTCGCGCCCGAACGCAAGAAAAAGCTGCCTTTCCTGCCCGAGGTGATCGGGGTCGTCACCTCGCCTTCGGGCGCTGTCATCCGCGATATTCTGCACCGTTTGCGCGATCGCTTCCCGCGCAAGGTGCTGATCTGGCCTGTCGCTGTGCAGGGCGAGTCGTGCGCGCCGCAGGTGGCCGCCGCGATTGAGGGCTTCAACCGTCTGACACCGGGCGGCGCACTGCCCCGTCCCGATTTGCTGATCGTCGCGCGCGGTGGTGGCTCGATCGAGGATCTGTGGGGGGTCAACGAGGAAATCGTCGCCCGTGCCGCGGCGGCGTCGGAGATTCCCCTGATCTCGGCGGTTGGGCACGAAACGGATACGACGCTGATCGACTTTGTGTCGGACTTGCGCGCGCCGACGCCCACGGCGGCGGCCGAACATGCGGTGCCGGTGCGGATGGAGCTTCTGGCATGGACCGAGGAACAGGGCACCCGTCTGACCCGGTCACTGGAACAGGCCCTGACACAACGCGGTCAGCGTCTTCGCGACATGGCGCGGGCCTTGCCACGCCCGGACACCTTGCTGGACACCCCGCGCCAGCGATTGGACAACGCCAGCCACAAGCTGCCATCGGCCCTGCGTCACCTGACACAGCATCGGCGGGTGAAACTGTCCGAGGCATCGGCGGGTCTGCGCCCGCGTGTGTTGACCGCACGGATTGCCCCGATGCGGGACCGGCTTGCGATGGCGGCGACACGGCTGGACCCCAGCCGGATTACGGATGCCAACAAGCGCCGGGCTTTGGATATGACCAATCTGTCGGCGCGGCTGGATCGTGCCTTTCGGGCCAACACCAAGTCACACAATGACAGGTTGTTGGCGCTTGAGCGGATGCGCCAGACGCTGGGATATACCGAGACGTTGAAGCGGGGTTATGCGGTGGTGCGCGGTGACGGGCATGTTGTGACCTCGCAGGTCGCGGCTGCGAAAGCCAAGGCGCTTGAGATCGAATTTGCGGATGGTCGGCTGGCGCTGGACGGCGGGGCGTCGCCGCAGCCGTCACCGCAATCCCCAACCCGCAAGGCGAAGCCGAAAAAGGACGCCCCCGATCAGGGGTCGCTGTTCTAGTGCTCTACAGCGCTATTTCTTGCGTGGCGATGGGCGGCCTGAGGGCTTGCCGCCGCCTTTTCCCCCATTGCCCTTACCCATGGGGCGTTGTCCGGGCTTTCCGCCGGGGCGACCGGCGCTCTTGAACGGCGGTTTCCCCGCAGGCTTCGCCCCGCCCGACCCAGCACGCTTGCGGACCGGGGCGGGTTTTGCGCCCTCCATCCCCAACTGATCACGCACCACGCGCGGGCGAATCTCCTCGACTTCGCCGGGTTTCAGCTCGCCCAGTTGGAAGGGGCCATAGCTGACGCGCAGCAGGCGGTTGACGGTCAGGCCAATCGCCTCCATCGCGCGGCGAATCTCGCGGTTCTTGCCTTCACGCAGGCTGATTGTCAGCCACGCGTTTGCGCCCTGCTGGCGGTCCAACGACACCGACATGGGTTGGAAACGTTCGCCGTCAATGGTCAGGCCCTTGCGCACGGGGGTCAGTGTATCCTCGGTCGGGCGGCCGTTGACCCGCACGCGGTACTTGCGTGACCAGCCGGTCGACGGCAGTTCCAGCTTACGCTTGACCTCGCCGTCATTGGTCAAAAGCAACAGGCCTTCGGAATTCAGGTCAAGCCGTCCGACGCTCATCACCCGGGGAAGATCTTCGGGAAGCTTGTCAAAGACAGTGTCGCGCCCTTTCTCGTCCCGCTCGGTCGTTACAAGGCCGATAGGCTTGTAATACAACCACATCCGCGGCGGTTCAGGCTCGGCCAGCGGTGCGCCATCGAACAGGATCTCGTCCTTGGGGGTGACGTTCAGGGCGGGGCTGTCAATCACCGTGCCATTTACCGTCACCCGTCCCGCTTCGATCAAGC